>CAYVFK010000001.1:0-7530 GCA_964450925.1 uncultured Hyphomicrobiaceae bacterium
TTACGAAATCGCGGCTATAGTCATCATCCACCAGGTCGGGGTTGATGAGTTGCAGATAGTCCGCGTGATCGCGGTCGAAAAATGCGGCGGCGTAGTCCGACACCGGATCATTGCTGGTCGCAAGCGCCTGATACCAGTGGTAACCGCCGAAGATTTCATCCGCGCCCTGGCCGGACTGTACTACCTTCACATGCTGCGAGACTTCCTCGGACAACAGGAAGAAGCCGACATTGTCGTGGCTCACCATCGGCTCGGACATTGCCGCGATCACCTTGGGCAATGCCTGGATCAGCCGGCCACTGGTTGCCTGAATCTTGTAGTGCTCGGTGCCGTAGCGCTCGGCCACCAAGTCGGAATAGCGGAACTCATTACCCTCCTCACCGCCGACCGTTTCGAATCCGATGGAAAACGTCTTGAGGTCGGTCTGTCCGGCCTCGGCGAGCAGTGCGACGATCAGGCTGGAGTCAACGCCGCCTGAAAGCAGCACGCCGACGGGCACATCCGCCACCATCCGCCGCTTGACGGCTGCGCGCAGTGTTTCGTGGACCAGATCGCGCCACGCTGATGACGGCATCTCCGCGTCGCTTGCCTCGCGTTGGAAGGTCGGTGCCCAGTAAATATGGTCTTGGCGCGTGCCATCCGGTTCGATCGTGGCGATGGTTGCTGGAGGCAGCTTGCGGATGCCGCGGACCATCGTGAAGGGCGGCGGCACAACAGCATGAAAGGTCATGTAATGATGCAGCGCGACCGGGTCGATGCTGGTGTCGATATCGCCGGGGGCGAGCAGGGCGGGCAGCGTTGAGGCGAAGCGCAGCGCGCGCCCACCGCGGGCCTCGGAGAAGTAAAGCGGCTTGATGCCCAGCCGGTCGCGCGCGAGGTAGAGGCGGCCTGAGTCGCGCTCGTGGAGGGCAAAGGCGAACATGCCGTTGAAGCGCTTTACGCAGTCGTGGCCCCATGCGGCGAACGCCTTGAGGATGACTTCCGTGTCGCTGTGGGAGAAAAACGCATAGCCAAGCGCGATTAACTCGTCGCGCAGCGCCTGGTAGTTGTAGATGCAGCCGTTGAACGCGATGCTCAGTCCAAGTTGGGAATCCACCATCGGCTGGCGGGCATGCTCGCTCAGGTCGATGATCTTGAGGCGGCGATGCGCCAGACCCGCGTGACCATAGGCGACCGCGCCGCTGGCGTCTGGCCCACGCGGGGCCATACAAGCCGCCATTTTGTCAAGGGTGGCTAAATCAGCAGGTGTGCCGTCGAAAGTGATTTCTCCGCAAATGCCGCACATCTAAAGGGGTAACGCTCGCTGCTTATCGATGAGGTGGTAACGCGGCCCGCCGCGTCGGCGCGTGGCCCGTTTGTTGTGTGCTGGTCAGCATACCAGATCGCCTTTGGCTCGCAACCAGCGCTGGTTCAGCGGGTTAGCGAGGGCGCTGTGCCTGAGCGCGCGGCGGCATCTGAGCGTTGTTGCTCGTCCGACAGAACCCGCGGCGGCGTTTGATCGAACTCAAAGATTTGGCGCAGGAAGCCGGGCGCTACGGCCGATACCGGGTTCACCAGCACTTCGGGGTTGTCCAGCGCACCGCGTACCGCGTAGGTCATGCCGAATATGCCTTCGCCGCTGCGCCCGGTCAGCAGGTCGCCAAGGATCGGCACGGAGCTTATGGCCGCGTTCAGCCCATAGACCGGCACATACGTGCCAGATAGCTGGATGCGATCGCGTTTCATATCGAGCCGCCCGCGCATTGTCGCGCCGAGCAGCGGGCCGTTGATGATGGCGTCGCGAAGAATGAACTGGCCGTTGCCGACAGAGAATTGCACCCGCATGGTGTTGAAATCGATCTGGGTGCGGCGCTTCACGGTCCGGCCCTGCCGGTTGGTGGGCGCGCCGATACTCGTCTCGTTGCCGAACAAGACCTGATCCACCACCTCGTCGCCCAGAACCTTGAAATTCCACGCATAAAGCGTTCCGATGCGATCAGCCTCGCCCAGACCGTCGAGGTTGACGCGCAACGACATCTCGCCACCGGCCATGCGAGAATAAAGCCCAACCAGCCTGAAAGCTGCGCCCGCGTCGGTGGCCTCGGCGAGCAGCAAGCGCGGCTGGCCTTCCTCCTCGCGAAGCCGCACCGCCAGCGGCGCTTCGCCCGCCAGCCGCCCGTTGGCGCTCAATTTTGTGAGTTCGCCGGCATCCTTGCGAACATGCGCCGTGAGGTTGGTGATCGCCGTATCATTGTAGCCGAGCACCGTGCTGATTTTCGCGGTGATATCGACGCCCCACTCGCGTTCTGGCCGCTCGGGCTGGTCCTCAGCGAGCTTGCCGCGCGAGAACAATGATCGGAAGAATTCCCGTCCATCGTAGCTGTCGCCGGTGGCCTCGACGCGCCAGACATTTTGCTGGTCGCGCACGCCCGAGATCTGCAGACGGGTCAACAGGTTTGGTGAAAATGTCGGGAACTCGAAGCTACGCGGCATTCCGTCTTCGCCGATCGTGACAGAGCCGTAGACTGCGATCTCGTCGCCGACCATACGTACATCGCTCAGGACCATCCGGCCGGTGTCATCTTCGGCAACATCGAATGTGAGGATCGCGCTATCACCTGGCGGCTTGCGGGTGGCGACGTTGATGAAGAACAGTTCTGCGTTCGTAAGGTCCGCTTCGACGCGCAGGCGGTGACCGTCATCTTCATGCTTGATGGTCAGCGCCAAGGGCACGGTGCCGCGAACGACATGATTGATGTCCAGACCAAGGCGCGCGCGGTCCTGCGCGTCGAGCGCGGCACGCAGGCGCAGACCCGGCTGTAGCCGCTTCGGCGCGCCAAAGATGCGGTGCCAATCGACATTCACTGGCACGCCATTCACAAGCACGTCGCCTTTGGCGTTGAGCGCCTTGTCACTGACGTCGAAAACAAGTTCACCCCCATTTACGGCCAGGTCCTTCGCGAAGCCTGACGCCGTTGGCTGTTCCAGCGTCGCCCGCCCGCGCAAGCCGAGATCCTCGAAATCGACATCCTTCAGCAGCGGGATATTCAGACCGAACGCGCCGGACAGGCGTCCGCTCAACCCCTTGGGCTCCAGGCCGACCTCGCTAGCATAATTGAGTGGCTCATGATCGAGCAGGTCATACGCCGCGCCCGCCTCCGACGAAATGCGGAAGTTCAACTCCGCTTCTGGCACGCGCGGGCGCAGATCGCCGATCACGAATTGGGCGTTTTCAAGCGCGATGGGCGCGCGACCGGGTAGTGTGACCACGCTATCGGGCACGTTGAAGACAAATCGTCGACCGCGGAGCATGGCCGTACCCGGGCCGGTCTGAATTTCCGGCATTTCGTCGATGTATGAAATCACGAGGTCGTCGGTGCCAAACCGGACGTCCACACTGTCGCTGGGCAGGTCTCCATCGGTTTCCAGCTTATGCAGCACCCCGCCGGGGATGTTGACGTCAATTTGTCCGCCCGTGATGCGCCCGCTGCTCACCGATTCGCCAACCCATTCGCGCCCGCCAGGTGCAACAAATTTTGGCCAGATCAGCTTAAGGAACGCCACTGGCATCGCGCTGACTTCGCCGACCATGCGCACGGCAGGCGAGCCGGGGGCGTCGATAATCTCACCGTTCAGATTGATGAAGGCATCGGCCGCCTGCACCCGAAACCGCTCCAGCGTTATCCGCGTGCCGCCATCGAAAATCTGGCCGTTCGCCCTGATCCCGTCCACCGGGATTGCTGGGAGCCCGAATTGCTCCGCGGCGAGGGCGACGTCGGTGGTCGCAAAGCGGTAGCTCCAGTCCCACGCTTCGTCCGCCTGGCTGCGCGCAGCAGCGGCAATCTCCCCCACCAGGGTAATGCGGCTTTGCCCCCAATTCAGCGTCGAAGGCTTGAGTTCAAAAAGTCCAGCCGCTTCGGAATAGGTAAAGCGCAGCGTGCCGTTGTCGATGCTGGCCGGGTCTTTCTCGTTCCATGGGGCGTAGATTCGCCCGCTGCCAAGCGACAGCTCTGCGCTCGCGGACGTGATCCGGCCATCGCCGGCCATCTCTGCGCTCAGCGCGGCCGTGACGGGCAAATCAAGACTGCGCAAGGGCGACAGCGCCGCGAATTCGGTTCCGAGTTCGCGCGGGATCAAGTCTTCCACGCGCAAGCCAAGCGCCAGGTTTTCGTAGCCGTCAAGCTGGGCGACCTCGAATGTCGTGTCCCAGGCGCGCGCATCGCTGCCGACACTGGCACGCCCGCTCAAGACGCTCTGGCGGTCACGACGCTCCAGATCGACCTCGAGTTCGCGCACCTGCCAGCGGGTGACGCGTTCGGGGCGGGCGACGAAAAATTCCGCGTCGCGAATGCCGAAGCTGTTCAGATAAGGTGCACTGTCTGCGCCCGCGCCAAGATCGCTGAAGAGCTGGTTGATAGCCGGCACCAGCGCGATGTTTCGCTTGTCGTCGCCCTCAGCGGCGTCGCGGCTTCTCGTGACTGTGGTGGGAGCATCGCGAACCGGCGGTGCAGCGCCTGTCTGCGCATCGACCGTCAGCGCAATGCCGTTGTTGCCATCAACATGCAAGAGCACGCGCGGACCGATCAAATCGACGCTGCCGGCGGCGAGCCGGCCGGTCAGCAAGGCGCGCGCGCTCAAACCGACCGAGGCCGACGGCGCTTCGGCGACGACAACGCCAGCTTCATCAAACAGCCGGACCGTTTTCAGGCGGAACTCGATACCACCGGCCTTCGAAAGCTGCACAACTGCATCGTCAATATCGATCGTCGGCCCACGCAGCTGCCCATTCACGGATTTTTCGACCGGTTCGATCAGAAACGCCATCGACACCGGCCCCTGGGTGAGCCGGCCATAGACGAGCGCAAGCACCACCGCGCCAACGACAACGAGGCCCGTGACGACCTCCAGCGAGAGCCGGCCGCATCGCTTGCAAGCCTTGCCGAAGTTGTGCCGCGCTGGCTCTGGCATGCGCAATATGAGGGCGCGGGTTGTCGCGTTGATACGCGCAAGCTGCCGTCCGGCCGGGGCGGTCAACGCCTTGCAGGCGCCCATGACCTGCCGGTAGCGCCCTTCCTGCCGGTAGCGCCCTTGCTTTTGCTGGTCGTTCATCGCGCGCCCAAGATGGTGATGATCAAATCCCGCCCGAACCGCAGGGCGGGCAACAAATTGTCGCCGCAAGCTGCTAGGGACTTGCGCTGTTGCGCCGAATAGGCTTTGACCAAACTGCAGCGTTCATCAGACAAGTTGTCGAATTGTTGCAAGGGCAAAAAGCGTCAAAAGGAAGGCATTATCATGGTTGGCGAAGGTGATGTCGCCCCCGGTTTCGAGCTACCGCGCGACGGCGGCGGCACGGTCAGTCTGGAAGAGTTCAAGGGAAAGCCGGTCGTTGTCTATTTCTATCCGAAAGATGACACCTCGGGCTGCACGAAAGAGGCCGTGAACTTCAGCGAACTGGCGGACGAATTCGCTGCTGCGGGCGCGCAGATCATCGGGGTGTCGCCTGATCCGGTGAAGTCCCATGACAAGTTCAAAGCGAAACATGACTTGAGCATCACGCTCGCGTCTGATGAGGAAAAGCAGGCGATCGAGGCGTACGGCGTGTGGGCCGAGAAGAAGATGTATGGGAAAACCTATATGGGCGTCGAGCGCTCGACCTTCGTGATCGACAAGGACGGCAAGATCGCCAAGGCATGGCGGAAAGTGAAAGTCCCAGGCCATGCCGACGCGGTGCTTGAAGCCGTCAAGGCGTTATGAGCGGCGGAGCCCAGCGTGCCGCCTGACCGGGCAGGTCTGCCAGTTTGTTTCGCAACACCTCCGAAAAATCGAGAAAAAATTGCATCGATTGTGCCAAGTTAACCCATGACATGCGTGTTGGTTGCCGTTAAGGTGCGCCGCGTTATCGAGGTTGACGGCGACAGACTGGACACTGCGGAACATGGGTCTTTGGGGGCGCAACCGCGTGGTCGGGAGTGATTAGCCGCTTGTTCCTGGTGCGCCGCATCGCCAATGCAGACAACGGCAACGGACGTAAGCCGGCGTATCCACGACGGCTCTTCCTTGACATTCTCCAGGGTCTGCCCGGTAACACGTTGTGCGATTGACCAGGTCTCAAGAGTAACGAAAGCAGAGAGCGCCATGAGTAACTCTGAACAGAAGCCGATCCTGAAGACCACCAGCAAGGCTGCGGGTAGCCCCTCTCCGACGCCATCCGCGCCGCCCAACAACCCGATGGCCGGACCGCAAGGTGCGCCCGCCCCGACCCGCGCCCCGGGGCTGAAGGCAGACCGTGTCGCGCCCTCGATCATCGGCGAAGACCTGGCGATCAGCGGCAATGTCATCTCCAAGGGCGAGGTGCAGGTTGATGGTCAGATCGAGGGCGATGTGCATTGCGGCTCGCTGATCGTTGGCGAGAAGGCCGAGATCACTGGCGGCATCGTAGCCGAGGATGTGGTGGTGCGCGGCCGCGTGATGGGCTCGATCCGCGGCGTTCGCGTCACCATGCAGGCGAGTTCGCACGTGGAAGGAGACGTGTTCCACAAGGCGCTGGCGATCGAACAGGGTGCGTTTTTTGAGGGCAAGTCGCGCCGCGCTGAGGACCCGATCGCAACGGCGCCCAAGCTGGAAACTCCGCAGAACTAGTCGTCATCGAGCGATCGCGCGGCGAGTTGGCCCGGAGCGGAATGCGCGCCTCGCGGCTGCCCACTCGCGGCCGAAGGTCATTCGTGCTAATCTTGCACGATGATCAGGGTTGGTTCATGTATCGGTGTGGCACTCTGGCTTGCGTTGGCAGGCGGGGTGCCGCTCGTTTTTGCGCAGTCGCAGTCACCCGCGGACGCGGGTTCCGTTTATGACCGCCAGAAACTGGATGACTTGTATCGCCAGCTCCGGCACGCACCGAACGCTGCCCAGGCGCAACGGCTCAACAATCAGATCTGGCAGCTGTGGACCGAGGGCCCGGATGAACGCGCCGGCACGCAAATCCAGCAGATCTTCAGCTATCGCCGGACCCGGCAACTGGATCGCGCACTCGACATCGCGAATGAGTTGACCGAGCGCTTGCCGAATTACGCAGAGGGCTGGAACCAGAAGGCCACCATCCTGTTCGAGATGGGCCGGCTCGACCGGTCGCTGGAGACCATCGACAAGGTGCTGGCGCTGGAGCCGAAACATTTTGGGGCGCTGTCCGGACAAGCGATGATCTTGTTGCGCCAGGGCCGGGTCAAGGTGGCACAGCAAGTGCTGCGTCGCGCCGTTGAAATTCATCCCTTCCTGGCCGAGCGCCGCTTCCTGATCGAGCAGCCGGGCGATCCAATCTGACCGCCGGCGCTCCGTTGTGGTGGACCGGCCGCGCGGGCTGCGTCGCGCTGCTTGATTTCACTTGCGCCGTCGCTCATGCTCTTACTTCGGTGGAGATTCTGATGATCGCGGCGATGTCACACCTCGCGCCGCGCAAGTCTGCCGAAGACCAAGTGGCTGCCCAAGATAATTTGCTGTCCCAGACAAGTTTCTGCCCATAACAACCTCTTGCCCATGACAATCTCTCGCCCATGA
>CAYVFK010000001.1:7630-12077 GCA_964450925.1 uncultured Hyphomicrobiaceae bacterium
GCCCATGACAATCTCTCGCCCATGAAAATCTCCCGCCCATGACAATCCATTTTCACGAGTGCGACCTCCCCGACGGCCTCGACCTAGGCGCAAGTGTGGCCATTGATACTGAGACAATGGGCCTTGAGCCGCGCCGCGACCGGCTCTGCCTTGCCCAATTGTCCGGCGGCGATGGAACCGCGCATCTCGTCCGGTTCGCTCCGGGGATCTATGAAGCGCCAAATATGTGCAAGCTGCTGGCGAATCCGAGCGTCCGGAAGCTGTTCCATTACGGCCGCTTCGACATTGCCGTCCTTGGCCATTATCTAGGTGTCTTCGCCGCGCCGGTATACTGCACCAAAATCGCGTCGCGCTTGACGCGAACCTACACCGACCGCCATGGGCTCAAGGACCTCTGCCGCCAGCTCATCGGCGTCGAGCTTTCGAAGCAGCAGCAGATTTCTGATTGGGGCGCGCAAAGTCTGAGCGAAGAGCAAAAGGTGTATGCTGCTTCTGACGTGCTCTATCTTCATCAGCTCAAAGAAAAGCTGGATGCGCTGCTTGAGCGCGAGGGGCGCACCCATATCGCTGAGGCGTGTTTCGAGTTCCTGCCCACCCGCGCGCGGCTGGACCTCCTGGGCTGGGCGGAGCGCGACATATTCAGCCACTCATGAGCCGCGGCTCCGGCCCGCGAAGTCCAACTGTCAACATAATTCTTGCATTTGGTCGGGTCTGAAGGACGCTGTAGCAAGTCGCCTGATACGAGGGCTCCATGACATTTGATGCCGACTACGCGGACGGGTCGCGCGGCTTTGTTGTCGAGCTGTCGCCGTCTGAGCGCGCCCGTGCCTTTCGCGCGGCGCGTCGGCATTCTGTGCTCGTGAAAACGCTCAAAGTGCTGTTGCCGCTCGCCGCGATTGGCGTGGTCAGCTTGTATTTTTCGCCTACGCAGTTGACCATCGAGATCGACGGCGCGACAGCCTCGTTGGAGGGGGTATCTGTCGAATCAGGCAACCTGAAAATGGTGAACCCCAAGCTGTCAGGGATGCACCCGGACTATGGTCGCTACGAAATTCGCGCCCAGACCGCGTTGCAAGCCGTGGACACACCGCAGATGGTCACGCTGGATGCGATCACGGGATCGCTCGTTTCGCCCGAAGGAGAGGCGACCAGGCTTGAAGCATTGAGCGGGTTGTTCGACACGCAGGAGCGACGGCTAACATTCAGACAGGGCGTTTCGATTGAGGGCCGCGCCGGCTTGTGGGTCGAAATGCGGTCGGCGACCTTGCATTTTGCGGATCAACTGATCGTCTCCGAGGAGCCGGTCTCGATGTCTTTTCGCGGTAGCCAGATCACGGCGGACAGCGTGCTGCTGCATACTGGAGATGCGCGGGTGATTTTTTCAGGAGCAGTGAAGGTCCGGCTGGAACCTGGTCAGGAGACGGATACGCAATGATTGGCAAGATGTCATCGTCTCCACAGGCCTCGTGGCGGGCGCAAGTCCTCAAGCTGTCGACATTGTCGCTCTCCGTGTTGGCGCTTGCAATGGTGGCCTCGTTGGGCCAGGCGCTGGCGCAGAATATTGGCAGCAGCTTCCAGGCCTATCAGGGCAGTACGGATGAGCCGATCAACATCGAGGCCGACGTGCTTGAGGTCGATGACAAGCAAAAACAAGCAGTGTTCAAAGGCAATGTCGTCGCGCGCCAGGGCGGATTTTCGCTGCAGGCACGCGAGTTGGCGGTGTATTACACGGGCGAGCCAGGCGGCCAGGTTGCCGGGGCGGGCGACGGCGGAAATGGCGGTATCAGCCGCATTGAGGCAAAGGGCAAAGTACTTGTCACGACACGTGACGACCAGACCGCCACCAGCGAATGGGCTAATTTTGATGTGGACGAGCAGTTGGTCACCATTGGCGGTAATGTCGTGCTCTCGCAAGACGAAAACGTGCTGCGCGGCGACCGGTTGGTTATCAATCTTAGGACTGGCACCAGCCGGTTCGAAGTCGAGGGTGAGGGCGGCAGGCAGCGCGTGCGCGGCCTCTTCACACCGCGCCAGGACTGAAGACCCCACCAAACTGAACTTCGGAACAAGCCTGCGCCGCAACGCTGCCGTGCAATTTTCGCGCCATAAACCGCGCTGACTATGGTACAGTCGCCGGAAATTGGGATGGGACACCGGCAACCACACATGGCCATCACAGAGCAGCGCCGACAACCCGCGCGCCAACAAGCGCAAAGACCGCGCCCCATGCCGCCGCAGTACGCAGCGCAGCCAGCACCTCATGCCCGCGCTTTTTCCGAGGTGGCTGGCACGCTGGAGGCTGAAAACCTCACCAAGAGCTTCAAGAACCGGCAGGTTGTGGGCGGCGCGAGCTTGAATATTCAGCGCGGCGAGGCGGTTGGCCTTCTCGGGCCGAATGGCGCTGGCAAAACGACCATTTTCTACATGATTACCGGGCTGATCCCCGCAGATACCGGACGTATCGTCATCGATGAACATGATGTCACGAGCTTGCCGATGTATCGCCGCGCGCGGCTCGGCATCGGTTATTTGCCGCAGGAAGCCTCGATTTTTCGTGGCCTCACAGTGGAAGAGAACATCCGCGCGGTTCTGGAGATTGTCGAGCCGAACCGCAAGGAACGCCAACGCCAGCTCGATGCGCTGCTCGAAGAGTTCCGGATAACCAAGCTGCGCAAGTCGCCGGCCATCGCGCTTTCTGGCGGTGAGCGCCGCCGCGTCGAGATCGCGCGCGCGCTTGCGAGCCGTCCGTCCTACATGCTGCTGGATGAGCCGTTTGCCGGCATCGACCCAATCGCCATTGGCGACATCCGTAATCTGGTCCACCATCTCAAGGATCGCGGCATTGGTGTGCTGATCACCGACCATAACGTGCGTGAGACGCTGGAGCTGATCGACCGGGCCTATATCATCTATGAGGGGCGTGTCTTGATCGAGGGCACGCCGGAAGAGATTATCGCCAATGATGAAGTCCGCCGGGTCTATCTCGGCGATGAGTTCTCGATGTAACCCACTCAGATCGTATCGCGTGTAGGGAGTAAGCCTGTAATGGCGCTCAGATTGGAGCTGAAGCCCAGCCAATCGCTCGTCATGACGCCGCAACTGCAGCAGTCGATCAAACTGCTGCAGTTGTCCAATCTCGAACTCTCTGCCGTTATCGACCGCGAGTTGGCGGAAAACCCGCTGTTGCAGCGCGCTGAGGAGGCCGAGGATCAGAAGAACGTGACGGAAGCCGCCGGTCCCGCGAAAGACGAGCACGAGTTTCAAGATGAAGGGCCCAGATTAATCCCAGGATCGGCGTCGCCGCGAGGCGAGCTTCCGCCCAGCGACTTTGCATCGCCGGAAGAGCCAAGCCTTCGGGCATTTCTTGAAGAGCAGTTCAGCCTGGCCGGGCCGTCCCCGAAGGAGCGGATGATCGGGCTCAACCTTATCGATATGATCGACGAAGCGGGCTACCTGCGTGGTGACACGACCCAGCTTGCCGAGCGGCTCAATGTCGGGGTCGAAGAGGTGGAGCGGGTTCTCGGCAATTTGCAGACATTTGAGCCTTCTGGCGTCGGCGCCCGAAACTTGAGCGAGTGCCTGGCGATCCAGCTCCGCGAACAAGGCCGGCTCGATCCGATGATCGCCACGCTCTTGAACCATCTCGATATGATCGCCGCGCAGGACTTTCCAAAGCTGGCGCGCTTGTGCGCCGCGGATATCGAGGACGTGCGCGACATGATCGCCGAGATACGTCGGCTGAACCCGAAGCCGGGCCTGCGCTTCGGCGCGGCGCCGGTGGTGCAGATCACGCCGGATGTGTTCGTGCGCGCCCGCTCGGACGGAAGCTGGCGTGTTGAACTGAACAGCGAGACGCTGCCGCGCCTGTTGGTGGACCGCGCTTATTTCGCGACGGTGCGCGCGCAGGCAAGCCGTGATGACCGGGTTTTTCTAGGGGACTGCCTGAACGCCGCGAACTGGCTGGTCCGCAGCCTTGATCAGCGGGCGCGGACGATCTTGAAAGTCGCCGAGGAGATCGTGAGGCGGCAGGACGGCTTCCTGCGGCACGGCGCGGAGCATCTTCAACCGATGACGCTGCGCGATGTCGCCGCCGAGATCGACATGCACGAATCGACCGTTAGCCGGGCGAGCGCACACAAGTATATTGCAACTCCACGCGGGTTGTTCGAGTTTCGGTATTTCTTCACCTCGGCTGTTTCAGCCGCCAACGGGGCCGCCGCGCACTCTTCGGAGGCGGTGCGCTTTAGGATCCGCCAGCTTGTGGACAGCGAAACGCCGAGCACGGTCCTTTCCGACGATCAGATTGTCGAAGCGCTTAAGGCCTTCGGCATCGATATTGCTAGGCGTACAGTGGCGAAGTATCGCGACCTCATGCGCATACCGTCGTCGCGCGAGCGTCGGCGCGCGAAGAAGCTGGATTTGATGCAGTCGGGGGGAGTAGCGCGAT
>CAYVFK010000001.1:12177-35275 GCA_964450925.1 uncultured Hyphomicrobiaceae bacterium
CATGGCCCCAATTTGGTGATATCTGCTGACATGGTACAGCAAGGCGTCTGATAAGCGATCACGATGCCGTTGCGATCCAAGCGGTTTGGTCACTCTAGACTAGCCGACCACGCGATCGGCACCATGTTAGATGCAAGGTCCCAAGCCGAAGGACAACCGAAGGGAATGACCATGGATCTCAGCGATCTGATCTCGTCTGAAGGCATCATCCCGGCTCTCAGGGCCAATAGCAAGAAACAGGTGCTTCAGGAGTTGTCGCGTAAGGCCAGTGAAATGACCGGCCTAGCGCAGCGGGACATTTTCGATACGCTGCTGCAGCGCGAGCGGCTTGGCTCCACGGCGACAGGCAATGGTATCGCGATCCCGCATGGCATGCTCAGCGGGCTCCAGCATGTAACGGTGCTTTTTGCGCGCCTCGACAAGGCGGTTGAGTTTGAGGCAATCGATGAAAAGCCAGTCGATCTGGTATTCTTGTTGCTCGCGCCGGAGCGCGCGGGCGCCGACCATCTAAACGCGCTGTCGCGGATTTCGCGGCTGTTGAGCAAGGCGAACATGGCGCAGAAGCTGCGCACGTCGAATGACCGCGACACGCTATATGCGTTGCTCACAGAACCGATTGCATCTCACGCGGCTTGACCCACGCTACAAAACGGTCAGATCTGCACAACGCAGACATGAAAAAAGGCGGCCCGGCAGGCCGCCTTTCTTATTGGGCTGAGATGACGCCGGCCGCGATGCGCGGCAGGCTTCATCCGGTTGATCTCGAGCGCCCACCCCGTGGGGTGGGGCGCCTTGAGTTCATTAGGCCGTTGCTGCCGCCTTGCCGCGTGGCTCGGAGTACAGTCCCTTGAACAAGGCATAGCACGCCAGCAGCAGGATCACCGCGAACGGGAAGCCGGTCGAGACGGCCGCCGCTTGCAGCGCGCCCAGACCGCCGCCAAGCAGCAGCGCGATGGCCACCAGCCCCTCGAAGGTGCACCAGAACACGCGCTGGGACACCGGAGCGTTGACCTTGCCGCCTGCGGTGATCGTGTCGATCACCAGCGATCCGGAGTCCGACGAGGTGACGAAGAATACGATGACCAGCACCACGCCGATGAACGAAGTGATCTGCGACAGCGGCAACTCCGACAGCATCGCGAACAGCGACAGTTCCGGGCTGTAGGTTTCGATCACATAGCCAAACACCGCGCTGTCAGTCGCGCCCTGGATGATCTGGTTGATCGCCGAGCCGCCAAACGTGGTCATCCACAGCGCAGAGATGATGGTCGGCACCAGCAGCACAGCGATCATGAACTCGCGCACCGTGCGGCCCCGGCTGACGCGGGCGATGAACATGCCAACGAACGGTGACCAGGAGATCCACCACGCCCAGTAGAACGACGTCCAGCCCTGACGGAAGCCGTCGTCTTCGCGCCCGACCGGGTTGGACAGCGACAGGACGTTCTCGCCATAAGCCGTCAAGTTGCTGACGAAGTTACTCAGGATGGCGACCACCCCGCTGGCGAACATCACGAACAGCAGCAACGCCACCGCGATAACCATGTTGATCTCCGACAGCACCTTGACGCCGCCGTCGAGGCCGCGGAGCACCGAGATCAGCGCGACAGCCGTGATGCCGATGATCAGTATGACCTGAACGGTTATGTTGTTCGGTATGCCGAAGACGAAATCGAGGCCGGCATTTGCTTGTTGCGCGCCAAGCCCCAACGAGGTTGCCAGGCCGAATAGCGTAGCGAAGACCGCCAGGATATCGATGATGTGGCCGGGCCAACCCCAGATACGCTCGCCGAAGATTGGGTAGAACAGCGAGCGGATCGTGAGCGGCAAGCCCTTGTTATACGCGAACAGTGCAAGGCCGAGGGCCACGATGCCGTAAATCGCCCATGGGTGCAGGCCCCAGTGGAAGATCGTAGCGGCCATGGCAGTCTGGCGCGCGGCCTCGATCGTGGCTGGATCGGCCAACTGACCATCGACGATACCAAGATCGCGGCCGAGCGGCTGGTCGCCCCAGGGGGTGCCGAAATAATAGGCCGGCTCAAGCACGCCGAAGAACATCAGACCGATGCCCATGCCCGCGGCGAACAGCATCGAAAACCAACCCAGATAACTGTAATCCGGCGTGGCATCGCGCCCACCCAGGCGCACGCTCCCGATCGGCAGCACGATGCAGGCGATGCACACCAAGACGAAGATGTTTCCGGCCGACAGGAAGAACCAGTCGAGGTTCGAGGTCAAAAACTTGCGCATAGTGTCGAAGGCCGGGCCTGCGCTTTCCTGAAACACGATGGTGAGCACCACGAAAGCCACCACGACCAGGCTGGAAACCAGGAATACCGGGTTGTGGATATCGAGGCCGAATGGCCCCACCTTCGGATTAATATTATCCTGACCGATCTCATAATCGGTGTCGATGATATCAGCCGGTCCTTCAGGACTCGGGACGGCTTCGACGTCTGTGTCAGTTGTCAAGGCTCTTCCCCTGTTCTGTTTTTTGTTTCATGCACTCCGACAATCCGCCAGGAAAAAAATCCTAGCGCACAAGAAAAACCGATGCGTCGCTGTGCGATGCTACCGAGCCGCCATGCGACGGCCAGATGTAATCTGAGATATTTGGGATATGCGACTGCATGACCACCAGGTCGGCGGCTGTCTCATGGACGGCCTTGAGCAGCGTGTCGTTGATATCGATTGCTGGGTCGTGGCTCGCATAGGCTTTCGCAGCGGCCTGATGCCCGTGCTTGCTGGCTTGTTCCTGAGCGAAAGCTTCAAGTTTTTGGGCAAATTCCGTTGGATTATGAGCCACTGAACTGGGCGTTTCCGGCGTAACGGCAACATATGTCACCGGGGCACCGTAATGCTTGGATAGATCAGCGGCTGTCTGCAATGCCTTATGCAAATGTTCGGTGTGTGTCAGATCTACGGGAACCATTATCTGTTTATACAAAGGAGCCTCCTTGATTCGTTTCCTTGAGTTTCCCGGAGAGACCGCATTTGCGGGCTCATATCCTGACGCATTACACTGCGCTCAATCAACGCACCCAAGCAGGCTAGCATGACATATTCATGCAAGCCAGACCCAAGCCAGACCCATGAGCTATGCCTTGTTTGGCGCAGTTCCTGTTCTGGGACCTGCGGGATTGGGCCTTGTCATCGCTATAAAGCGGCTCGCAGAATAATGTAGAACCCTAGCAACATCAGTGCGCGGAACAGGATACGGCGGAACAACGCTTCCGACAGACGCTTGCTGAGGCGCTGGCCGATCTGCATGCCGATCAGGGCGGGCACGAGTGCGGCCGTGGAAATGATGAGGGTTTCGCGCGTGATAATCCCAATTTGTCCGAGCGACAGGGCGAGCGTGATGGCGCAGCCGCCGAACAGCAACCCCATCGCTGGCAGGAGTTCCGCGCGCGGCAGACCGAGCGATTGTAAGAAGAACACTCCGGGCACGATGCTTGACCCGGTCATGCCAGTGATCACACCCGTCGCGGCCCCCGACAACGCGCCAGCCCAGCTTTCGTGCGGGGGTGCGATGCGCATCCGGAATTGCATGAGGCTTGCCGCGGAATAGATGACCAGCACGACGCCGAGCACCGCCGACAGCACGGCGGGATCGACGATGCTCAGCGCCGATGCGCCCGGGGCGACCATAACCATCGCAGTGGCAAGGAACAGCCAATGCCGGCGCAGTGCTGCGCGCAAGTTGGGGCTGTAGGCGGCTTGCCAAATATTGGTCACGCAGGTTGGGATCACCACCAGCGCAAGCCCGTTTGTGAGGCCGATCGTGGCAGTCAGCAGGGCAATGCTTACAGACGGCATCCCCATTCCGACGACGCCCTTGACCGCGCCGGCAATCGCGAAGGTCGCGGCGATCAGCACGAGTTCGGCGGTTTCATACATTGGAACGTGGCTCAGCGCTGAGCGCGCTGTTCCGGCAGTGGCAGATTGTTCTGCGGCGGCGCGGCGGCTGGCGCGGGCGTGGAGGCGTTCAGCAGCTCTGGGCGATACTCAAAATGCAGCGTATCGTAGTGATACCACTTTCCGCCCCAAATGAAGCCGTGCTGCTCAAAGATCTCAACGATCTCCCAAGGGATGCGATTGCGGTAAGTTAGCGGATCACCTGCCTCTGCGCCGCTCCAGCGCCAGTAGTCGCCATATTTCGCGTTGATATCCACTGCCGCGCCAAACGCATGGACGCTGAAGCGCTCGGTGCCCGCAATCGTCCTGCAGCTATAGGTCCCTGCGCTGGGCCGCAGATATTTCATGAAACGCTGGGGCAGCTTGTCGAGCTTGTTAGACACTTGCTGAAGCGCGTCGGCAACGCCGTTAATACGGGTTGCGCGCAGCGTCCTGCCATTGTTCTCCGGCAGCCATACCACCTCCTGCAGATTCGCGCTGACGGCCGCGCTATCCTGCTTGCAGTTGCCGTACATCTTCTCGAAAAACGGCTGATAGCGCACGCGTCCGGGATCGACATTCTCAAGCGGGGGCACGCCGCGCAGGCCGCGTGGATAATCGACATAGAACTGGTCTTCGAGGTCGGGATCGACGAGGCGTTCCATGAAGCTTTTTTCGCGTCCGTCATCAAAGCGCGTCCTCGTGCCGTCGCGCCAGATGACGGCGTTATCCTCATGGCCTTCGAGAAAGTCGGGATAGGCGGCGACCAGGCGGCGCATCAGGCGCTCATTGCGCGTCAGTGGCTTGGGCTTGGCCTGTTCCGGCACGGTCTGGGGCAGTACCAGGTCGGGCGCTTCGGGAGCGGCGCTTCCACCGGCGTCCGCCGTGGGCGCTGTGGCATCCGCCGCGGGGGCCATATCTTGGCGCACGGGAAGTGTCCCGGTCTGCCTGGCGTCGCTCATGCTAGGTGCCTGTCCAGCCATTTGCGCCTCGGCGGTGCGCACAGGCGAGGCCGTCGCAGGCTCCGCCTCGCTTTGCGCCGGCGCGCGCTGGGACTTTGCTGCCGCCAGTGCGATCAGCGATATGAACAGAAGATGCGTAAGTCCCGAAGCTAACGTCCTGATTTTCACACGCTTGCCTTGATTGTGCTGCAGGTAGCCACAGCGAAGAGTTATCCGTTGGTTTAGGATTTCAGCATGCAGAGCAGGGTGCGCGTTACATCCTGGGCGAATCCAACCAACTCCCGATAATAGAGAACAGATGGTGGGAATCATGACAATTTTTCGTTTGGGCTATGCAGGCTTTTTCGTGCTGGCTCTTGCGCTGACCAGCGCAGTGAATGCGCAACAGGCCAATGAGCAGGTCGTGCCCGACCCGGGCGCTGGCGATCAGATGGAGATGATGGGTGAGCAAGATAGCGGCGATGACGAGATGGATGCCGTGATGGATGAGCAGCAGATGGGCGAGCCGATGGACCCTGCCTCCCCGGAAGCCGACCAGATGCTGGGCATGGACGAGCAGCAGATGGGCGCGCCGGCTGGCGAGGCCATGCAGGAAGAAAGTGGACCCGCCGACATGGTCTCCGACAGCTCCGAACGCGCGCTGGTCAAGGAAGAACTCGTTGAAATGAGTTGTGACGAGCTGTGGACCGCGCGAAATGAGATTTTCGATCGCAACGGCTACTGCTTCCGCAGCGAGCGCGGCCAGGCTGTCTTCGATAACGCCGACTGTACATCCGACTCTCAAGACATTCTTGCCGACCTCGAGTGGCAGAATGTCGAGATGATCAAGCAGGTCGAAGCCGAGAAGCAGTGCAACTGATCCCTCATCCAATCTTGGAAGAGTTAAGCAGCCGGCAACCGCGCCGGCTGCTTGTTTTTTAGGCAGCCCGTCCCACTTTTAGAGCGATAGACAAATGCTTTACCTTTACATCGAAAACGGTAAAGTGAGGCCGACCGATCGGATAACGCCTGTGATCGCGCATCGGGCCCCGCAGCTCGGACTTCGCGGTCGGTAATGGGTAGGCTGGCGTCCGGACACATTGATCAACAAAAACCAGAGGCGTGTTTTTGTGAGTGAAGGGCCACAGGAGCGCAAGCACGCAATTCATCCCGACGGCGTGCAAACGGCTTCGTTATCGGGCGCCCGCACTCAGATTTGCCATCGGCCAGCAAAAAGACGCCGCGACGGGGGCAGACCAGCGCCCGAGGATCATATTTATGCGGCGCTCGACCTTGGCACCAATAACTGCCGTCTACTCGTCGCGCGACCGTCGCGCCGCGGATTCATTGTTGTCGATGCGTTTTCCCGCGTCATCAAGCTGGGCGAGGGCATAACCCAGAGCGGTGCGCTGTCCGAACAGGCGATGGCCCGCACGATTGATGCGCTCAAGATCTGCGCGGACAAGATGATCCGCCGCGGCGTGCGGCGCTCCCGATTGATTGCGACCGAGGCATGCCGCATCGCCAACAACGCCGGAGAATTCGTTGCTCGCGTGCGTGAGGAGACCGGGTTGGAGCTGGAGATCATCGACCGCGAGACCGAAGCGCGCCTCGCGGTGAGCGGCTGCGCATCGCTCATCGACCGGCAGAGCGACGGCGCGTTGGTGTTCGACATTGGCGGCGGCTCATCCGAACTGATCCTTCTCGACCTGCGCTGCATGAAGGACCAGCAGAACAATCGTCGCCCACACGACCGGCTCTGGGCGCAGGATTGCGTTGCGGCGTGGACCTCATTGCCCGTTGGGGTGGTCACGCTGGCCGAGCAATTCGCCGGCGAACCGATGGATCAGCAGACCTTTGAGGCTATGGTGGGCGAGGTGTATCAGGCCCTGAATGCGTTTGACGTCGAACATGGCGTTTCCGGGCGCATCGCCAACAGCAATACGCATCTTCTGGGCACTTCGGGAACGGCGACGACCATTGCCGGCATACATCTCGGGCTGGAATATTATGATCGCCGCCGAGTTGACGGCTGCTGGCTGAGCGCCGATCAGGTGCGCGCGGTGTCCGAGCGTCTGACCGCGATGAAGCATGAAGAACGTGTGCGCCAGGCTTGCATTGGGCGCGAGCGGGCCGATTTGATTATTGCCGGCGCAGCGATCCTGGAGGCGCTGCTGCGCGCGTGGACCTGCGAGCGCCTGCGCGTTGCGGATCGCGGCCTGCGCGAGGGCATCCTGGCCACGTTGATGGCAGAAGACGGCGTCCATGATCTCTGGCGCCGACGCACGCGCCGCCTTCGCCGCAAATAACGCTGGCGCGAGCGCTATTTCGAATGCGGAAGCGAACTCATGGCACGCAAGCAATCTGGCAATCGCGGATCATCGGGCCGCGGTCAGCGCGAGATGACTGTTCGCGTGAAGACAGCGCGCGGGCGCAAGCCGTCCTCGACTCGCTGGCTGCAACGCCAGCTAAACGACCCTTATGTGGCTGCCGCCAAGCGCGAAGGCTATCGGTCTCGCGCAGCCTACAAACTTATCGAGATTGACGACAAGCACCAACTGCTGCGGCCCGGCGGTCTTGTGGTCGATCTCGGGGCGGCGCCGGGCGGCTGGTCCCAGGTCGCTGCCAATCGGGTTATGCCCGGCGGCAAGGTCATCGCGATTGACCTGCTGGATGTCGACATGCTCCCCGATGTCTTGATGCTGAAAGGCGATTTTCTCGAAGACAGCGGGCTTGCAGCGATCAGCGCCGCTCTGGAAGGCGCGAGCGCCGATGTGGTGCTCTCCGACATGGCCCCTTCCGCAACCGGGCACCGCCAGACCGATCATCTGCGCACCGTTGCGCTGGCTGAGGCGGCGCTCGATTTCGCGCTGCGCGCGCTCGCACCTGGCGGCGCATTTCTCGCCAAGGTATTTCAGGGCGGGGCGGAACGCGAGATGCTCGAATGTCTTAAGCGCTCATTTTCGACTGTGCGCCACATCAAACCGCAGGCCAGCCGCCCAGAATCACCAGAAACCTACGTCCTTGCGACGGGTTTTCGAGGCACGCACGCCCTCAATTCGCCGCAAGCATAAAACAAGCGTTGCGAACGGCTTTGCACTTTTAGATGGAAGTGCTAAGAGAACCGGAAAAGCGTATCGGAGCTGGCAGCCGGGCATGGTAAGCGTAAGGCTAGGCCAACAAAGTATGGAGTAGGGTGGACAATGAGCGAGTCAGTTATCGGCGAAGACCTGACAATCATCGGCAATGTGAGATCCAAGGGCAATCTGAAGCTCGATGGCAAGCTGCAAGGCGATATGTATTGCGCCTCGCTCATCGTCAGCGAAAAGGGCCGGATTGACGGCGGTATCGTGGCCAACAACGAGGTCATCGTGTTCGGAAACGTCTCCGGGTCGATCCGCAGCAAGCGCGTCATGCTCCACTCCACCGCGCATGTGGAGGGTGACATCTTCCACCAGGGTATCGGCATCGAGATGGGCACGCGCTATGATGGCACCCTGACATGGACTGAGGACCCGAACGCGTTTGCTTTTGTTGGCGACGGCAAGACCGACCAGCCGCAGCAATCAAGTGTGCAGGCGGCGGCGCAGGGCCAGCAAAGCGCTCAGCCCCAGCCAGCGCAGCAAGCTCAGCCGGCGCAGCAGCAAGATAGCAGCGGTCGTCGGCTTTTGCGGCGGTAATGTCGCAGGGCGGCTGGAGAACGTTGACGCCGCCTCCAATATGTGTCTCAGAAGGACGCCCCGGTAACGCTCGCTTGCGAGCGCCGGGGCGCGGTGCATTTACTCGCCGGGACGCCGCGCCGGTCCTAGAAAGGAGTTGGCAGCGATGAAGCTGGCCCTCACATTTGACGATGTTCTCCTGAAGCCGCGCCACTCGAATGTCATGCCCGCGCAGGTTGACACCTCCACGCGCGTTACGCCCGACATTCCGCTGAATATACCCGTGCTCTCCTCGGCGATGGACACGGTAACCGAAGCGCCGCTGGCGATCGCCATTGCAGCAGCGGGCGGGATCGGCGTTCTCCACCGCAACATGTCGCCACAGACCCAGGCCGACCACGTGCGCCAGGTCAAGAAATACGAATCCGGAATGGTCGTAAATCCGGTGACGATCCAGCCGGAGGCGCCGCTGTCGGAGGCGCTGCAGTTGATGCGCCGACATTCGATTTCCGGCATTCCGGTGGTCACGCCCTCAACGAACGGGGCGCGCGAAGGACGGCTCGTCGGCATTTTGACCAACCGCGATGTCCGCTTCGCCGAGGACATGGAGCAGCCCGTTGCTTACCTGATGACCAAGGATGGCTTGATCACTGTCAAGGACGGCGTCAGCACGGAAGAGGCCAAGCGGCTCTTGCATCAGCACCGCATCGAGAAGCTGCTGGTCGTTGATGACGATTTTCACTGTGTTGGTCTGATCACCGTCAAGGACATCGAAAAGGCGGTGCAACACCCCAACGCTGCAAAAGACGATCATGGGCGTCTGCGCGTCGCCGCGGCCACCACGGTCGGCGATAACGGCTATGAGCGCAGCGCTCGGCTGGTTGATGCCGGTGTCGACATGCTGGTGGTCGATACCGCGCACGGTCACTCGCAGCGCGTGCTGGACGCTGTAAAGCGGGTCAAGACTCTGTCAAACCGAGTGCAGGTGCTCGCTGGCAATATCGCGACGGCTGAAGGCGCCAAGGCGCTGATCGACGCGGGCGCGGATGCGATCAAGGTCGGCATCGGGCCGGGCTCGATCTGTACCACGCGGGTGGTGGCCGGCGTCGGCGTGCCGCAGCTTACGGCGATCATGGAATCGGTCGAGGTGGCCGCCGAGCAGGGCGTGCCGGTCATCGCCGATGGCGGCATCCGCTTCTCCGGAGACCTGGCCAAGGCCATCGCGGCCGGCGCAAGCTGCGTCATGATCGGCTCGCTGCTGGCGGGCACGGATGAAAGCCCTGGCGAGGTCTATCTGTATCAGGGCCGCTCCTACAAGGCCTATCAGGGCATGGGATCGGTCGGCGCGATGGCGCGCGGTTCAGCGGACCGCTACTTCCAGCAGGAGGTCGGCGACAGCCTCAAACTGGTGCCGGAGGGCATCGAAGGGCAGGTGCCCTACAAGGGGCCAATCGCCAGCGTGCTGCACCAGCTCGTTGGGGGCTTGCGCGCGGCTATGGGCTATACCGGCTGCGCGACCATCGAGGAATTTCAGCGCAAGACCGAATTCATCCGTGTGAGCGGTTCGGGCGTGCGCGAGAGCCACACCCATGATGTCGCGATCACCCGCGAAAGCCCGAATTATCCTGGCCGTCTGGGCTGAGGCCGGACCGTTTTAGAGCCAGTTCCATGAAGCCTGAGTCGTTGAACAGACGCTTACTTATTAATTGGTCGGACTTTGGTCGCTTCGCACCCGCCGTTGGCTCCTGACGCGAACACGGCTTGGACTTTTGCTGCAACTGCTCTTAGCCAAAAAAAGGTGCTGCCATGCACTCGGGTGCGCGCCTTCTCGCGGCGATTGAGGTTCTTGGCGAGGTGTTGAACCGGCATCGCCCAGCCGCGCAGGCGCTGAGCGACTGGGGGCGTACGCATCGCTTCGCCGGGTCTGGCGACCGGGCGGGCATCGGCAATATCGTGTTCGACGCCCTGCGCACTCGCGCTACGCTTAGCTATCTGATGGATGCCGACACACCGCGAGCGCTTGCGCTGGGCGTAGTGGCGCATGGCTGGGGCGAACCGGCGGATGCGATCGAGGCGATGTGCGCTGGCGGGCGCACGCCCGAGCCGTTGAGCGAGCAGGAGCGCGCTGGGCTCGCGACGCAGCTCGATACGACCGCGCCGGTCTGGGTGCGCGGCAATTATCCCGAATGGCTGGCGGATGAGTTCATTGCGGCCTTTGGCGACGACGCCGCAGCCCAAGGCTCGGCCCTTTCCCAGCGCGCCCCGGTGGACTTGCGGGTGAACACGCTGAAGGCCGACCGCGCTAAGGTGATGAAGGCGCTGAGCCAGTATGGGCCGGAGGAGACGCCGCTCTCGCCGGTGGGTGTGCGCATCCCGTTGCGCGAGCGCCACCATAAAGCGCCGAAGATCGAGGCCGACGCGGCGCATGGCAAGGGCTGGTTCGAGGTTCAGGACGAAGGCTCGCAGATCGCCGCGCTGCTGGCTGGCGCGGGTCCGCGCAGTCAGATCGCCGACATTTGCGCTGGCGCAGGCGGCAAGACGCTGGCGCTCGCTGCGCAGATGGACAATACCGGCCAGATCTATGCTTACGACGCCGACCAGACGCGGCTGCGCCCGATTTTCGAACGCCTGAAGCGTGCAGCCGCGCGCAATGTGCAGGTGCTGCCTGCGGGCGATGATGCGGCGCTGGGCGAGCTGGCCGGGCGGATGGACGTCGTGTTCGTTGATGCGCCGTGCTCCGGATCGGGCGCGTGGCGGCGGCGTCCAGACGCCAAGTGGCGGCTTTCGCAGCAGTCGCTGGACAAACGCCACGGCGAACAGCGGGCTGTGTTAAGTGCGGCCGCGCCGCTGGTCAGGCCCGGCGGCCGACTGGTGTATGTCACATGCTCGGTGCTGCCCAGTGAGAACCAGGCGCAGGCGGCGTGGTTTGCGAGTGCGTATCCGGATTTTGCACCTGTCTCTATAGAAGAGGCATGGCAAAACAGCCTGAGCGCATTCTTCCCGGGCAGCGCCGCCGCGAGCCGCGAGGCGAATACGCTGCTGCTGACGCCGGCCACGCATGGCAGCGACGGATTCTTTGTCGCGATTTTCCATCGAATAGCCTAAGCTCGCGGCTTGATGGAGGGTGCGTGATGAGCGTGATCAAGACGCTGTTCGGCCTGATCCTGATCGTGTTGTTCGTGGGTTTCGGCTACTGGTTCTATGCGACCTACACCACCGAGACAGGCGATGATCCGATCTGGGCGGGGCTGAATGGACTGATGCCGACGGAGTTGCAGCAATGGGCCTGCAGCGAAATCCGCGGGCGCGCGGGAGGGGCGCCAGCGCCGCAAAGTTGCGCCGAATTCTGGAATGTTCCCGGCCCCGAGGAAGCAGCCGCGCCTGGCGCCGACACCGAGATTGCCGCGCCAGCCGACCCAGCCTCGCCTGACCCGGCCAACGCTTCCGCTGCGGATTAAGGGTGCAAACGCGGCCCGCCCGCTTGACCGGCGCGGGGCTGAATGCTCTATCACCGCCCAGACCTTGAACAATCCGCGTGTATTGCGCTGCGAGACGAATGACCGAAACTGTCCTCATCATCGACTTCGGCAGCCAGGTGACGCAGCTGATCGCGCGGCGCGTGCGCGAGTCCGGGGTCTATTCCGAGATTGTGCCGTTCACGCAGGCGGAAGACGCCATCGCGCGGATGAAGCCCGGCGCCATCATCCTTTCTGGCGGGCCGGCCAGCACGCATGAGGCCGGAACGCCGCGTGCGCCCGAGGCGGTGTTGCGCGCAGGGGTGCCGGTGCTTGGTATCTGCTATGGCCAGCAAACCATGGTGGCCCAACTGGGCGGAGCGGTATCCGGTTCCGATCACCGTGAGTTCGGCCGTGCTGAGATCACGCTTGCGCAGCATTCGCCGCTGTTCGCGGGGCTGGGTGATCCTGGCGGCAAGTTACAGGTGTGGATGAGCCACGGCGATCGGGTCGACAGCCTGCCGCCCGGGTTTGAGGTGATCGCCAGCAGCCCCGGCGCGCCGTTTGCCGCCATCGCGGATGAGCAGCGCCAGCTTTACGGCGTGCAGTTTCACCCTGAGGTCGTCCATACGCCGCAGGGCGCGGCGATGTTGCGCAATTTCACGCATCACATTGCCGGGTGCCAGGGCGGCTGGACCATGGCGCGATTCCGCGAGACCGCGATTGCGCGCATCCGCGAGCAGGTGGGCGAAGGGCGTGTGGTGTGCGGGTTGTCCGGCGGGGTCGACTCAGCCGTGACGGCGGCGCTGATCCATGAGGCGATTGGCGCGCAGTTGACCTGCATTTTCGTCGATCATGGCCTGCTGCGTGCGGGCGAGGCCGAGCAAGTCGTGACGCTGTTCCGAGACAGTTACAACATTCCTCTGGTCCACGCCGATGCGGGGCAGCGCTTCCTCGGCGCGCTTGAAGGGGTGGCGGACCCTGAGCAAAAGCGCAAAATCATCGGTGGACAATTTATCGAGGTTTTCGAGGCGGAAGCGGCGCGCATTGGCGGTGCTGACTTTCTCGCGCAGGGCACGCTTTACCCTGATGTGATCGAGAGCGTGTCCTTCACCGGCGGGCCATCGGTAACGATCAAGTCGCACCATAATGTCGGCGGCCTGCCAGAGCGGATGGACATGCAACTGGTCGAGCCGCTGCGCGAGCTGTTCAAGGACGAGGTGCGCGCGCTCGGGCGCGAGCTGGGCTTGCCTGACGGGTTCTTGCGCCGCCATCCGTTCCCCGGCCCGGGCCTGGCGATCCGCATCCCCGGCGCGGTGACACCGGAGAAGCTGGAGATTTTGCGCGCAGCAGACGCGATCTATCTTGAGGAAATCGAAAAGGCCGGGCTTTACGACGACATCTGGCAGGCCTTCGCGGTTTTGCTGCCGGTGCGCACGGTGGGCGTGATGGGCGATGCGCGCTCCTACGATTTTGTCTGCGCGCTGCGCGCTGTCACCTCGACCGACGGCATGACAGCGGACTATTTTCCCTTCGACCATGATTTTCTGGGTCGCGCGGCCACGCGGATCATCAACGAGGTGCGCGGCATCAACCGTGTGGTCTACGACATCACGTCAAAGCCGCCCGGCACGATCGAGTGGGAATAGCCGAATGTAACAGGCCGCCCCTAAAGGCGGCCTCTGTCGTGCGCGGCGTCTTGCCGGATCAGTAGTGGTGGGGCAGACAGCCGTGAAAGCGCAGGCAGCCGCGAATATCTTCTGGATAATACCAATTCCGTCGGCACTCGCGAAGCCAATAACGGCAGCTGCGCGGCTTGTGACCAAATCCGAAGCGCCTGCGATAACCGCAATCCGCGCGCGCCATGCAACGGCGGTAGCGATGGCCGAAGCCGGAGGTATATCGGCACTCCAGATGGCGAACATAGCATCGGTCGGCGTGCTCGCCGGGAATGTCGTGGTGATACACCTTTTCAAGGAGAGACGAGAGATGCGCGGCGGGTGGCATTCCGTCCAAGGTCAGGGCCGCTGTTGCAGCCGTCGCCTGAGTGGGCGTACCGCTCCACGCGGCCAAAGCGAACAAAAACACAAGAGCCAATCTGAACTGTACGCGCATCTCTCACTCTCTCCTTCAGGTCGTTGTCACCCGACCAGACAGGTCAGGCTCTGATTAAAGGCAACGCCGGATCCGCATGCAGCGGCGGTAGCGCGGGCCGGCGCCCCAGCGATTGCGGCAGACACGATTCGCGCGGACGCAGCCGCGGCGCTGATACCAAAGGCAGCGGGCGCGGCGCATGCAGCGTCGGTAGTCTGGCCCGACGCCCCAGCGGCGCCGGCATACACGGTTCCGGCGCAGGCAACGGCGGAACGCAGATTGTGCCTTCTGGACCAGAGACCCCGTCGCCTCGCCGCTGAGCAGTTGCTTCATGGTCAGCGTGGACGTTCCCGCTGTGGCGGCGGAAGCCTGTGGGGAGAAAAACACAAACGCGGCCAGACCGGCGGCCAGAAGACCCAGAGTTTTCAGTGCATAGCGCATGAGACGCTCCATTTTTCCTCAACCTCGCGCGGCTCGCTGGAATCTGGAGCCTCGCGCAGTCGAGGTTAGTTACGCCAACGTGAACGCTCGCTGAATGGCTGGTATAAAACGCGTCCATGTGTCGATCATTCAAAGTTGCACCGCCAGTTGCGACACGGACGGTAGAGCGCGAAACATCCAGGGGGACAATGCCAGCATCCGGTCGGGTCCCGGCGTGCTTTTCGCTCGCAAAACTGGCGCTTGGCATCGCGGTGGGCTCCAACATCTACGCGCGGGCGCAAATATGCTTTCGCGGGCGGATAATCATCCTCGGCTAAGCGATTGACCCAGCATCGAAGGCCGCAGTCCGGCTCCGGTCCGTCATAACCATGATACGGCCCGTACCTTTTTTTTTACGATCTGCATCAAAATGGCCGAGCTGGGCGTAATCTCTCCCGCTGGCGCTGGGCGCAGAGCTGTCGCGGTAAGGGCGGAAATCGTCCCCCCGGCGTCGATATGGCTCCTCGGAAAATTCTCGATCGTCGTAAAATGGGTCGCGCGCGGATGGACCATCGTAAGGCTCACGCGGGCCCCGCCCGTCATAGGCGCCGCGGCGAGGCGTTTGCTCCTCGCGATAGCGCGTCCCACCGTCTGGCCCGTTCCATTCCTCGCGAACGCCATTGTCCTCGTAGTAAAGCGCATCGCGGTCTGCGTAGCGCCCCGCACGCGGATCACCATAGCGCTCGTCGTCATACCGGCCATATCCGCCGCGCGGGCCATCGTCGTAAGGCCCTGAATGGCGGCGATAACAACGCTCGTCATAGCCATGACGCCGGTCATAACCATGCGGACAGCCCAGATCCGCCGCGAGCTGCACGCGCGCGCTGACCGGACCTTGCGCGTCCCATGTGCCGTTTGGCTGTGGCGCGGGCGTTTGAGCCAGCGCGTTCGGCCCGCCGATGACCAACAAACCCGCAAAGACAATTCCGGCAAACATTGGTGTGGCCTCATGTATTTGATAGTTTTGCCCTCGTCCGCGAGCAAACGCCGTTTTTAATCGAATGAGAAGCAAATTTGATTCATAGCGTTAATCACACGCTAAGATAATGGGCTGACAAGCACTTGCGGCTATCGGCTCAATCTGGGCGTTAGACGACGGCACGCATAAAGGACAGCAGGACGGATACATGAGCGACACCCCAAGCAGGATCACGGCACCGGAAATCCGCGCGCGCAAGGGTGCGGCGCCGATCGTGTCTTTGACCGCCTATCACGCACACACCGCGCGGCTGATTGATCCGCATGTCGATTTCATGCTGGTTGGCGATTCACTGGGCATGGTGATGCACGGCTATGAGAGCACGGTGCCGGTGCCGCTCGATCTGATGATCATGCACGGCGCGGCGGTGGTTCGCGGCTCGGCGCGCGCGCTCGTTGTTGTGGACATGCCGTTCGGCAGCTACGAAGAAAGCCCCGCCATTGCCTTTCGCAACGCCGCGCGCATGATGAAGGAAACCGGCTGCGGCGCGATCAAGCTGGAGGGCGGCCAGCGCATGGCCGAGACGATCCGCTATCTGAGCGAGCGCGGCATCCCGGTGATGGCGCATATCGGGCTGACGCCGCAATCCGTAAACACGCTCGGCGGTTATCGCGCGCAGGGCCGCAGCGAGAGCGAATGGGCGCAGATCGAGGCGGATGCGCACGCGGTGGCGCAGGCCGGCGCGTTCGCGGTGGTGATTGAGGGGGTGGCCGAACTACTCGCCGCACGCATCACCAACCAGATTGATATCCCGACCATCGGGATCGGCGCGTCGGCGGAGTGTGACGGCCAGATCCTGGTGCTGGAGGATATGCTGGGCCTGTCGCCGCGCGTGCCGAAATTCGTCAAGCGCTACGCTCAACTCGCCGATGGGATCGCGGATGCGGTCAAGGCCTATGCCGAGGAGGTGCGCACGCGTCAGTTTCCCGGCCAGGAGCATGTTTACGGTATGCGCACGCGCGGTGTGGATGGCGCGCAAACAGTCACGAAAAAGTCGAAAATCACCGGCAACTAGCGCTTGAGTGATCTTCGGCCAACCTACATGTAAGTGTATGTGGGCAACGCATTGATTTCCCGGCTTGCCATGTCAGTCCAGGACGAGTGCTGCCGCCAAGATCGATGCAGTTATAAACGCCCGAGGCGAACGAAAAATGAGTGAAGGCGACCTTTTTCGCGAAGTCGAGCAGGATATGCGCCGCGAGCAGATGGCGCAGCTCTGGCGTCGATATGGCGTTTACATCATTGCGACCGCCCTTGTTATCGTACTGGGTGTGGGCGGCTATCAGGGCTGGACTTGGTGGCAGAGTTCGCGTGCGGCATCGGACGGCACGGCTTTTGTCGAGGCGAGCACGCTTGAGCGCGCCGGCCAGCCGGATGAAGCGGTGCAAAAATTCTCTGCACTGGCGGAGGACGGTACAGGCAGTTATTCGGCACTTTCGCAGCTGCGCCTCGCTGCGATCGAAGCGGCAAAAGGCGAGACCGAAGCCGCCGTCGCTGCCTATGACAATGTCGCCGCAAGAACGGACGATCCGATGTTGCGCGGCTTTGCGCGCGTTCAGGCCGCGACCTTGCTGGTTGATACGGTTCCTCCAGGTGAGATCGAGACGCGCATCGGCGATATGCTCGATGGTGCTTCTGCGTGGCGAAATTCCGCGCGCGAATTGCTTGCGCTGGCCTTTTTCCGAGCCGATGACAATGAGCAGGCGCGCGGCCTTTATCAGGAGCTTCTCAGCGATCCCGAAACGCCCGGGCCGATGCGCCAGCGCGCGCAAGTGATGCTGGAGCTCATGACTGCATCGGGGGCGGGTGATTCGTCAGACGCTGCTGCAGCCATGCAGTAATTATACCTGTTTTGCGTGCCGGGTTGGCTGTCGTTTCAACCAGGATCTAGTAAACAACGCAAACGGCAGAGGACGGATCATGGCCGATATAATCAGAAAAAGCGGCGTTGGAGAGAGCGATGGTAGTTTTGTATCATGGCGTGCGCCTGGGCGGCTGGTGCGTCTGGCGGCGTTGGCGCTGATCCTGCCGGTCGCGGGCTGCTCGTCGGTATCCGGCGTAACAGATTCAGTGACGTCGCTGTTCGAGGAAGAAGAGGAGCGTTTACCAGGCGAGCGGATCCCGGTCGTCGCGCCAGATTCGACCTCCTCGATCGCCAGCGTTGAGGCCAGCCGATCCATCTCGGTTTCTGAGCCGCGCGGCAACGCGGACTGGGGACAACCGGGCGGCGTCGCTAGCAATGCGCCCGGTCATCTCGCTTTCAGTGGCCGCCTGAGCCAGCGCTGGCAAGTCGATATCGGCGCCGGCTCAAGTTCCGACGGACACCTCATCGTCAAGCCGGTTGTCGCCGGCAACCGCGTCTACACGCTGGACACTGAGGGGACTGTCACTGCGTTCTCGCAGAGCAGCGGCGGCAGGCTCTGGGAACGGTCGCTCGTGCCCGAGGGCGAGGATGAGGAAGTCGGTTTCGGCGGCGGCCTCGCCATTGCGGACGGCAAGCTGTTCGCAGCCACTGGCTTCGGCACCGTAGTTGCGCTTGATCCTGCCTCGGGCAATCCGCTGTGGACCAAACGCTTCGAGTTGCCTTTCCGCATGTCGCCGACCGCCATAAACGGACGGATATTCGTGGTCAACGCTGAAAGCCAGCTCTACTGCCTCTCAACCGAGGATGGTCGCGAGCTGTGGACGGCGCGTGGCCTGCCCGAAGCGGCGACGGTGTTGAGCAATGCCAGCCCGGCCGTGTCCGGCGACACAGTGGTTGTGCCGTATCCTTCTGGCGAGTTGTTGGCCTTCGACATCAATAATGGTCAGCCAAAATGGGCGGAGTCGCTGACGCGCACGCGCCAGGGGCTGGCCGCGCAGGCTGTTGGTGATACGGCGCGCCCGGCCATTGCTGGCGGCATGGTCTACGCGATGAGCGGTGCAGGCCGCCTGATCGCGACAGATATCCAGTCGGGATCAAGGAAATGGTCGCTCGATGTTGCCGGATCCCAGATGCCATGGGTTGCTGGCGAGGGTGTGTTCGTCGTTGACCGGTCGGGCAAGCTTGTGGCGGTGGAGCGTTCCAGCGGGCAGATCGCTTGGGTTGCGGAGTTGCCGCCGGCGCGTCACTGGAATGGTCCGGTGCTCGCAGGCGGCAAGCTCTGGCTGATTTCATCGAAAGGGCTTATGCTAGGGGTCAACGCAAGCTCGGGCGACGTGGTCACAAAGCGCGATCTGAGCACCGGGGTGTTCATTGCGCCGGTGGTCGCAGCGGGGCAGATGTATGTACTCACAGACCGCGCCGACTTGATTGCCCTGAATTAGCGCGCGGAAGTATCCCGTTGCGCGCCACCGCGTTTGCGCGGCACAGCCCATGACCCTGAAAGTCGCAATCGTTGGCCGGCCCAATGTTGGGAAGTCGACCCTGTTCAACCGCCTGACAGGGCGCAAGCTCGCGCTGGTCGCGCCCATGCCGGGGCTGACCCGCGACCGGCGCGAAGGCGCTTTCGAGGTTGATGGCCAGCCCGCCACATTGATCGACACGGCCGGTCTTGAAGATGCCGACCCCGGCAGCATCGCTGAGCGTATGCGCCAGCAGAGCGAGCGCGCAATCGCCGACGCCGACATCATCCTGTTCGTGATCGATGCGCGTGTCGGTGTGACGCCGGTGGACGAAGTATTCGCCGATATCGCCCGCCAGTCCGGCCACCCAATTACCCTCGTCGCCAACAAGGCCGAAGGCAGGGCCGGTGAAGCCGGTGTCTATGAGGCGTACCGTCTGGGGCTTGGCGAGCCTGTGGCAATCTCGGCGGAGCACGGCGAGGGCATCGGCGATCTCCACGAGCGGCTGGAGACGTCGGCTCAAGCTCTGCTCGCAGACGACGCGACGGCGCACGAAGACGCCGGTGAAGCGGCGCGCGCGATCCGCGTTGCGATCATCGGGCGACCAAATGCAGGCAAGTCGACGCTGTTCAACCGCCTCGCGGGGGAAGACCGCGCCATCACCGGCCCCGAACCGGGCCTTACACGCGATTCCATTGCCATCGACCTCACCTGGGGAGACCAGCCGATCAAGCTGTTTGACACCGCGGGGCTTCGCCGTCGCGCGCGCGTGCACGAGCAGGCCGAGAAGCTGTCGGTCGGCGATGCGCTACGCGCAATTCGCTTCGCCGATGTGGTGATCGTTCTGCTGGAGGCCGATCGTGCGCTTGAAAAACAGGATCTGCACATCGCCGCGCTCGCTGCCGAGGAAGGCCGGGCCATGGTCATCGCCATCAACAAGTGGGACATGGTGGAGGACAAGCACACGAGGCAGCGCGAATTCCGGGCCGAGCTCGACCGGGTCCTGCCGCAGATCAAGGGGGTGCCGATGACCACGATCAGCGCGCTGACCGGGCGCGGGATCACCCAGCTGATCGCACAGGTTGGCAGGGCGTATGAGATGTGGAATGCCCGCTTCAGCACCGGCAGGCTGAATCGCTGGCTGTCGGCGGCGATCGAGGCGCATCCGCCGCCGGCTCCCGGCGGACGCCGGCTGAAGATGCGCTATGTGACCCAGCCGGGCGCGCGGCCTCCGCGCTTCGTGGTGTTTTGCTCGCGTCCTGATGCTGTGCCGGCCTCCTACGAGCGTTATCTGGTCAATAACCTGCGCGAAACATTCGACTTGTGGGGCGTTCCGGTTCGGCTGTTCTTGCGCAAGGGCAAGAATCCATACGCGGATGAATGAGATGGCCGAGGTGTTGTTCTATCATCTAGAGCGCCAGCCGCTGGAGCGTGTGCTGCCCGTGTTGCTGGAGAAGACGCTGGAGCGGGGCTGGCGCGCTGTCGTGCAGACGGCTTCGCGGGAATATGCCGAGGCGCTGGATGGGCATCTGTGGACATATCGCGCCGAGTCCTTCTTGCCGCACGGGCTGGCAAGTGAGCGCGAAGCGCCGCGCTATCCCATCGTACTGACGCCGGAGAGCGCGAACCCGAACGGCGCTCAAGTGCGTTTCGTGGTCGAAGGCGCGCCGCTGCCGGATGCAACGGCCTACACGCGCGTCGTTGTGCTGTTCAACGGCGGCGATGAAAGCGCGCTGGCTGCGGCTCGGGCGAACTGGAAGGCCGCCAAGGCGGCCGGTCACGAAGCGACGTATTGGCAGCAAAGCGAAACAGGAAAATGGGAGAAGAAGGCGTGAGCGAAGCCGAACAAACGGAGGATTTTCAGGCGCGCCGCGCGCATGGCAAGACGGTGGCTGACCGGATCCGCGCGCAATGCGAGAGCGCGGGCGAGCCGCTCGGCTGGTTCGACGCGGTCTATCGCGGCGCCGCGGGCGATCCGGCGATGGTGCCGTGGGGGCATCAGCGCGTGCGCCCGGAACTGGCCGAGTGGCTGGCCGCGAGGCCCGACGATGCGCCGCGCGGGCGCGCGCTCGATGTGGGCGCGGGGCTGGGAGACAATGCATACGCGCTGGCGAGGGCCGGTTTCGACGTTACGGCATTCGACATCTCGGGTGAGGCGGTGGAATGGGCTGCCAAGCGCTTCGCGCATCCGAATATCGCGTGGTCGGTGCACAACCTGATGGACTCGCCGCCAGACGATTGGCGCGAGGCTTTCGGTCTGGTCTGCGAGGTCTACACGCTCCAGGCGCTGCGCCAGGCTATGCGCGCGGGCGCGATTGCGCGGCTGCCGGACTACGTGAAGCCCGGCGGACATCTTTTGGTGATTACCAAGGCGAGCGACCTTGCCCCCGAAGGCGACACGCCGCCATGGCCATTGCAGCGCCATGAGCTGGACGTGCTCGCGTGCAAGCTGGTGGTGGAACGCTTTGAACATCTGGAGAATGATGACGGCGGATCGCCCCATTTTCGAGCGCTTTACCGCAAGCCCGAATAGCGCGATCTTAACTGCAGACTGGCGCGCATTGCCTCGTCCCGTTATCGTCGGCTGATCCAGAGTCGGCGAAAGGGGAGGAATAAATGCAAGCCTTGATGGTGTGTTTGTCTGCTGTGGTCGTTTTATTCGCTGCCCTGCCAGCCTCGGCGCAGTCGCTGGAGACGCTCGATATCGCCAATGGCGAAGCGCTTGCACAAAGGCTCTGCGTGAACTGCCATGAGATCAAGCCGGACGCCACCGGTACGATGCTGAGCGACGTGCCGGGGTTCTCTGAGGTCGCCAACCGCCCCGGCATGACGGCCGAGAAGATCGAGGCCTATGTGTTGTCTCCACATCCTGCCATGCCAACTATCCAGTTCTCCCGCGAAGAACTGACCGATATCTCGGCCTACATCATGAGCTTGCGCGAGCGCGAGGCGAACTGATCCGGCCCACACGCCCGTTTACCAAGCGCGGGTCGCGAGCTAAAACCACCGAACCAAAAAACAAGCCGATCCTGCTTCGGGAGACCGCCTGCATGTTCCAAAAAATCCTGATCGCCAATCGCGGCGAAATCGCCTGCCGCGTCATGAAAACCGCGCGCCGGATGGGCATCCAGACAGTGGCGGTCTATTCGGATGCCGATAACGACGCCGTGCATGTGGATATGGCTGACGAGGCGGTGCATATCGGCCCGGCAGCGGCGGCGGAGTCCTATCTCAGCATCGACAAGATCATCTCAGCGGCGAGGGACACCGGAGCCGAGGCGATCCATCCCGGCTTTGGTTTCTTGTCTGAAAATCCGAACTTCGCGCGGGCTTTGCAGGAGGCAGGCATCACCTTCATCGGGCCAAACATCAGGGCCATCGAGGTGATGGGCGACAAGATCGAGTCGAAGAAGTTCGCCGCCGAGGCGGGCGTTAACACGGTGCCGGGTGTCATGGCGGTCATCGAGGACCCGGACGAGGCCGGGCGGATCGCGGCGGAAATCGGCTTTCCGGTCATCATCAAGGCGTCTGCGGGCGGCGGCGGCAAGGGGATGCGCGTGTGCCACAGCGCTGGCGAGGTCGCGGAGGGCTTCGTGTCGTCGATGTCGGAGGCCAGGTCCAGCTTCGGCGACGACCGCGTGTTTATCGAGAAGTTCGTCGAGCGGCCGCGCCACATCGAGATCCAGGTCCTCGCGGACAAGCACGGCAACGTCGTGCATCTGGGTGAGCGTGAATGCTCGATCCAGCGGCGCAACCAGAAGGTGATCGAGGAGGCGCCCAGCCCTTTCCTCGACCCTGAGACCCGCGAGAAAATGGGGTCTCAGGCCGTGGCGCTGGCCCGCGCGGTCGATTATGTGAGCGCTGGAACGGTGGAATTCATTGTTGATCCCGAGCGCAACTTCTACTTCCTGGAAATGAACACCCGGCTGCAAGTCGAGCACCCCGTGACCGAACTCGTCACCGGCATCGACATTGTCGAGCAGATGATCCGCGTGGCGGCGGGCGAGCGGCTCGGCCATACGCAAGGAGAAATCCGGCTCCATGGCTGGGCAGTGGAAAGCCGGATCTACGCCGAAGACCCGAACCGCAACTTCCTGCCTTCCATCGGCCGGCTCGTTCACTACCGAGAGCCGGAAGCGGGCGAGCAGCAGGGCCGTATGATCCGCGTGGATACGGGCGTCGAGGAAGGCGGCGATATCTCGATGTTCTACGACCCGATGATCGCCAAGCTGTGCACGCACGGCCCCGACCGGCTGGCGGCGATCGACC
>CAYVFK010000001.1:35375-43933 GCA_964450925.1 uncultured Hyphomicrobiaceae bacterium
CCGATGATCGCCAAGCTGTGCACGCACGGCCCCGACCGGCTGGCGGCGATCGACCACATGGCCTGGGCGCTCGATAATTTTTTCATCGACGGGATCGAGCACAACGTGCCGTTCCTCAGCGCAATTATGCAGCACCCGCGATGGCGCGCGGGCGATCTGTCGACCGGGTTCATCGCGGAGGAATACCCTGAAGGCTTCGCACCGCGTGAACCAAGTGACGATGAGCGCGAGACGCTAGCGATCGCCGCAGTGTTCATCGACGACTTGAGCAACCGCCGTAGACGGAAAATTTCAGGACAGATGAGCGGCGAGGAGGTGCGGTTCGCGCCGGTGCGCGTAGCCAATATTGGCGGTGTTAGCGAGAAGCTTGCGGTGCGCGCGCATGAGGGTGGGCGCGCGGTTATTGACGTGCTGGACGCAAGCGGCGCGGTGCGCCGGAAGGTGGAAGTCACGTCCGACTGGTGGCCGGGCAGCCCGGTGTGGCGTGGCGAAGTCGACGGCGTCGCGACGGCCGTTCAGCTCCGCCCGCTGCTCAATGGTTATGAATTGACCCACCGCGGTATTCGCCTGACCGCGCATGTGTTCACCGAACGCGAGGCCGAATTCGCCGCGCTCATGCCTGAGCGACAAGCTGCTGATACCTCGAAGATGCTGCTATGCCCGATGCCGGGGCTTGTCGTGTCCATCGACGTCAGCGAAGGCCAGGAGGTGAAGGCGGGCGAGCGACTGTGCGCCGTCGAGGCGATGAAGATGGAAAATATTCTGAGGGCCGAGCGTGATGTCGTTGTCGCCAAGATCAACGCTGCGCCGGGCGACAGCCTGGCCGTAGACGACGTCATCATCGAATTTGAATGACCGCCCCGCTCGATCAAGTGAGCGTCTCAAGGGGTGGCCCGACACAGCGAGGTTGAGGTGGTTTCCGCCAGATGGCTATTCACGTTCCACGGGCGACTGGGCCGGGGCTATTGGTGGCTGGCTTTTCTCGTCCAGATCATCTTGATCGTGGCCGCCAGCGCGTTTGCAGCCCTGGTTGCGCCTGCAGGGCCTCGCGATGACCTTCCTACCGGCGGCGCGAACATCCCCGCGCTCGTGATCATGTTCGGCGCATTCGCGGTATCGACTTGGATCTCGCTGGCGACCTCGGCGAAACGGTTGCATGACCTCGGCGCGTCCGGCTGGTGGGTCATACCACTGTTTTTTGTGTCAATGGTTGGCAGCACGATCTCCAGTGTCGGGCCGCCTGGCGCGGAGCCTTTAAACCTCGTTGGCATGGTGCTGGGGCTTGCGTTGATCTTTGGACCGATCATCTATCTCGGCGTTGTTCCTGGCCAGCGCGGCGAAAACCGGTTTGGGCCCGATACGCGCGGCGGTATAGCTGCGACTGGGCCGTTCAGCCAGGACACGAACCCGAGTGGTGGAGCCACAAGCGGGCGTGTGGAGAGCTTCAGTGACGAACTGCGCGAACTGCAGCGGCTGCGCGATGATGGCGTCATCACGCAGGACGAGTTCGACCGCAAGAAGAAACAAATTCTCGGTATTTAGGCGATACCTGCAGCGAATGATCCTTTATTTTGCTTATGGATCGAACATGCACCCACGCGTGATGGGCGCGCGATGCCCGGGCGCGCGCGCGCTTGGCCCAGCGCGGCTTGACGGCTGGCGGTTCCTGATCACCAAGCGCGGCACGGCGTCGATCTGGCCGGATAAAGGGCGCGAAGTTCACGGCGTCCTGTGGTGGTGCCGTTTGAGCCATATCGAGGCGCTGGACGCATATGAAGGCGTGGGCTGGCGGAACTATCTCCGCCGCCGGCTGTTCGTCACGCGGGATGAAGGTGAGGCCGGCGCGTTCGTCTACACCAGCAGCCGGCATTTGCCAGGCGTGGCGCGGTCGAATTATCTTTTGAGCGCAGTGATCCCTGGTGCGCGGCATTTTGGGTTGCCTGCCTCGTATATCGAGCACCTGGAGAGCTGGCTGCCGCACCGGCCGCTCGGCGGGCATGGGGCAGGGCGGCGTTACAGGGGCAGGCGGCGCCCGGTGCGCTTTGCGCGCTGAGAATGCAGGAGCTTTTATGGCTGAACAGCGGACCGTGCACGTCCTGCTTCATGGCCGCGTGCAACGCGTCAATTTCCGGAAATGGGCGCGCGAGCAGGCTGAGCAACTGGACCTGTCGGGGTGGATTCGCAACCGCCGCGACGGCGCGGTGGAGGCGGTGTTCGCCGGGCCTGTGGACAACGTCGCGATTATGTTGGACCGCTGCCGCTTCGGGCCGCGCGACGCGAGTGTCGTGGATATCGAGATCATCCAGGACGGCGGGGCGGCGCCTGAAGGCTTCACGATCAAGCCGACGAAGTGACCTCTCCCGTGGCGGCCGCGCGCTCATAGGCCTCACTGGCTGCGAGCCAGTCTTCCTCAGCCTGTTCCAGTTCCTTGGCCAATTCTCCGCGCAGACGCGCATATTGCTGGGCCTTTTCCGGCGCTTCATCATAGAGCGCTGGTTCTGCGAGTTTCGCGTCCAGCTTGGCCAGCTTGCTCTGCAGGGTTTCCATATGCTGTTCGCGCTGCTGAATTGCTTTTTTCAATGGCGCGAGTTCAGCCCGTCGGGAGGCGGCGGCGCGGCGGTCCGCGTTGCGACTGGTGCGGCCGGTCGGCCCGTTTGATCCGCTGCGCCCGCCCGATGCGCCGCGCAGGTTTTGGCGCGGGCCGGTGACTTGCGCGCGGTAGCTGGCAATGTCGCCGTCGTAAGGCGCTGCGGTGCCGTCAGCCACCAGCCACAGCCGGTCGGCGCAGGCCTCCACCAGATGCCGATCATGGCTGATGAGGATCACCGCGCCTTCGTATTCGTTCAATCCCTGGATCAGCGCCTCGCGGCTATCCACGTCGAGGTGGTTCGTCGGCTCGTCGAGGATCAGCAGATGCGGCGCGTCGAAGGCCGCCAGGGCCATCAGCAGCCGCGCTTTTTCCCCGCCTGACAACTTCTCGCATTTGGTGTCGGCTTTATCCGCTCCAAAACCAAGCTGGCCGAGCCTTGCGCGCTTCTGCGCCTCGGTGGCGTCTTCCATTCGCGCGGCGATGTAGTCATAGGGCGATTTCGCCGGATCGAGATCATCCATCTGATGCTGGGCAAAAAAACCGGTTTCCAGCTTCTTCGAGGCGCGCCGGTGGCCGTCGCTCGGCTGGAGCCGGCCGGCCAGCAGCTTGGCGAGCGTGCTCTTACCGTTGCCATTCGCGCCGAGCAGCGCGATCCGGTCGTCAATATCCAGCCGAAGGTTCAGGTCACGAAGCACAGGTTTGTCCGGGTCGTAACCAACGGCGGCACTCTCGATGCGGATCAGCGGGTTACCGAGTGGCCGCTCTGGCGAGGGGAAGCGGAACGGGACGACGCGGTCCTCCACCGCCGCGGCGATCGGCTGCATTTTCGCCAGCGCCTTCAGCCGGCTCTGCGCCTGGCGCGCCTTGGTGGCCTTGGCGCGGAAGCGCTCGACGAACGCCTCCATGTGCCGGCGCATGTCGTCCTGTTTCTTGCGCAGCTTGAGTTGCAGGCGCTGCTGTTCCCGGCGCGTGTCCTCAAAGGTGTCGTAGCTGCCGGAATACAGCGTGAGCTTGCGGTTCTCCAGATGCAAGATCGCGTCCACCCCGGCGTTCAGGATGTCGCGGTCGTGGCTCACGACGATCACGGTATGTGGATAAGTGCGCAGGAAATTTTCCAGCCACATCACCCCTTCGAGGTCGAGATAGTTGGTTGGCTCATCGAGCAGCAGCAGGTCCGGCGCGGCGAACAGCACCGAAGCCAGCGCAACGCGCATCCGCCAGCCGCCGGAAAAGGCGGAGCAGGGCTGCGCCTGCGCAACCTCGTCGAACCCCAGACCGGCGAGAATAGCGCCAGCGCGCGCAGGGGCGGAATGCGCGTCGATATCGTTGAGCCGGAGGTGAACTTCGCTAATGCGCTCAGGGTCTATCGCCGTCTCCGCCTCGGCGAGCAGACGCGCGCGCTCGGTGTCTGCGGCGAGGACCGTGTCGAGCAGGCTCTCCGGCCCGCCGGGGGCTTCCTGCGCGACCTGGCCGATGCGCGTGTTCTTCGGGATCGAGATGCTGCCGTTATCCGGCGCGATCTCGCCGGTGATCAGGCGCAAGAGCGTCGACTTGCCGGTGCCATTGCGCCCGACCAGCCCGACCTTGTGGCCGGCGGGAATGGCTGCTGTCGCGCCTTCGAACAGCGCGCGGCCCTCAATCCGATAGGTCAAATCGTTGATGTGCAGCATGGCTGAAAGGTTCGAGAGGCGCGCGCCAATTGCAAGGGTTTTGTTTCGGGCTTTCCGGGGCTTCGGGCCTTGCCCGGTTTCGGAACGAGGGCTATAAGCAGCGCGAGCTCAGCACGCGAAACATGAGGGATTTTTGGCATGGCCACCGAGCGGACGCTTTCCATCATCAAGCCCGACGCTACCGAACGGAATGTTACCGGCAAGATCATCGCGATGCTGGAAGACGGCGGCTTGCGGGTCGTTGCGCAAAAGCGTGTGCGTTGGTCGCGCGATCAGGCTGCGAAGTTTTATGAGGTTCACAAGGAGCGCCCATTCTACGAGGATCTCGTCAACTTCATGACCTCAGGCCCAATCGTCCTGCAGGTGCTCGAAGGCGAAGGCGCTGTAGCCAAGAACCGTGAGATCATGGGCGCGACCAACCCGGCTGACGCCTCGCCAGGTACGATCCGCGCGGAGTTTGCAGAGAATATCGAGCGCAATTCGGTGCATGGCTCGGATAGCCCCGAGAATGCAGCCAGTGAAATCGCGCTCTGCTTCGACGAAAGCGAGATTGTCGGCTAACGCGAGCGACGGCCTTCGCCTAGAAGCGGTGTTTCAGCGTACCGCGAATGATCACGTCGTCCTGTTTGGTCTCGCCGCCGCCCGTCTCGGGCGCCGATGGCACGGCTTTCATGTCGAATGTGGTGTCATCCGGCGCGCCGTAGAGCAACTCCAACCCGAAATCGAATTTCGGCAAGGTCCCGATGTAACCGATGCCAGGAATGTTTAGCGGCGTCCCTTCGCTGCTGGACGGGCTGACCGCACTTGGATTAATCATGCGCAGCACCGGAAGCTCATCCTGAACCGGCGTCCCCGGAGCGGCCCGAAGACCGGCCGGTGCTTCAACGACGGCGGTTCCGGGCACCGACGGCGCTGTCTCTACTTCGCTAAAAGCTGTTGCTGACCCTGACCAGAGCATCAGGCCAGCAACGCCTGCGATAAGTGTCAATGGCATTTTGCGCATAGGTCTCACTCCCGCTGCTACGCTTAAACATGGCTCTACGCCGCGGCGGATGCAAGTTTCTCCCCGGAACTCTTAAGAGCCTGTTAAACAACGATGAATCGACGAAAGATTGTGATTATGTGTTGCACACGCAACAGGAGATGAGCCGTAAAGACAGCCTGTCAGGAGCAAATCCATGCGAAAAATCAGGGTCTTCGTCCCGCTCCGGGCCAGTAACCACAACTTATGCACAGCCTGCCCGTCCGTCAGGCGAATCGGCGGTGCACTACACGCCGTCTGCGAGCACGCCGAGCATGAGCACGAGATAGCCGGCCAGCAGCAGCCAGAAGGACACGTCGGTTACGAACGGGATGTAGTGGATTACGCCCGCGACGCCCAGACCAGCGAGGATGGCCGACATCAAGAATACGCTCAACCGCGGCCGGTAGAGTCGCATCCCGCACCTCCTTTCCAGCGATAGGGGCAAGGCCCATGAGCTTTTGCTGAAATGCCCTAGAAGCCCCGCAGGACGTTGCCTAAAGCCAGCAGCAGGAATGCTGAGAGGGCGATATAAAAGCCAGGGATCGGCACATAGATCGCGACTTGCGGCACGAACTGCACCACCAGCGCCAGGATGGCAATCAGCAGCGACAGGCGGAAGGTAAGCTTGGTCGGCGGCGATAATTGCATGGTTATTCCCCCGTTAACACCCCACGCCCAAGCAGATAGACGATAACGCCAACGCCTGGCAAGCGGGATCGCCGCGGGCAGGTGCGAGCAACACGCAGTCGTGGCCCCCGTGTTCTTACGACAAGCTGGCGCAGAATCGCTGGATGCGCCGACACGCCTCCTCCAGCGCCTCGGTCGAGGTGGCGTAGGAGATGCGGAAGAACGGCGACAGGCCGAAAGCCTCACCGTGGACCACGGCGACACCTTCGTCCTCCAGCAGCGCGGTGACGAAATCCTCGTCGGTGGTGAGCGTTTTACCCTTTGGCGTGGTCTTGTTGATGCAGCCGGCGCAGGAGGGATAGACGTAGAATGCGCCTTCGGGCGTTGGGCAGTCCAGGCCGCTTGCTTGGTTCAGCATCGAGACGACAAGATCGCGGCGATCCTTGAATACCGCAGCGCGCTCGGCGATGAAATCCTGCGGGCCGCTCAACGCTTCCACCGCAGCCCACTGGCTTATGGAGGCGGGGTTCGATGTCGATTGTGACTGGAGCTTGCGCATCGCGCCGATGAGATGCTCCGGCCCGCCGCAATAGCCGATCCGCCAGCCGGTCATCGCATAGGCTTTGGACACGCCGTTCATGGTGAGCGTGCGATCGTAAAGTTGCGGCTCGACCTCAGCCGGCGTGACGAAGCGGAAGTCGTCATAGGCCAGATGCTCGTACATGTCGTCACTCAGCACCCAGACATGCGGGTGGCGCAGCAGCACATCGGTCAGCGCCTTTAACTCGTCATGGGTATAGCCCGCGCCGCTGGGGTTCGATGGCGAGTTGAAGATCAGCCACTTGGTGTTGGGGGTGATCGCGGCTTCGAGCGCGTCCGGCGTGAGCTTGAAGCGGTTCTCCAGCGTGGTGGCAATGATCTTCGGCGTCCCACCAGCCAGCAGCACCATGTCGGGATAAGAGACCCAGAATGGCGCAGGGATGACCACCTCATCGCCTGGGTTCAGCGTGGCGACCAATGCATTATAGATGACGGCCTTGCCGCCCGGTGCGACCAGCACCTGCGAGGGCGTGTAGCTGAGCGCGTTCTCGCGCTTGAACTTGTCGCAGATCGCCTGCTTCAGCTCGGGAATGCCGTCAACGGCAGTATACTTGGTCTCGCCGCGCTCGATGGCGGCGATCGCTGCGCGCTTGATGTTGTCCGGCGTGTCGAAATCGGGCTCACCCGCGCCAAGACCGATCACGTCTTGGCCGGCCGCCGCCAGGTCTCGCGCCTTCTGGGTCACGGCGATGGTTGGGGAGGGTTTCACGCGCGCCAGCGAGTCGGACAAGAAGCCCATCAGTCAGTCTCCATGTGCAATCGGATCGCCCGTCATCAGGTCGGGTTCGACCACTTGTGCGCGAGGCTAGGCAGCCCGACGGCGCAAGGCAAGCGGATTTTCCAGAGGGAAAACCACCGCGTCAGCGCGATTGGCATTGATACCTATTGACAAGCGCGGGGCCTGCTCATATCCCCGTGAGGGTATTAGCACTCACCTCAGGGGAGTGCTAATAAAGCGTCATCAGGCGATCCGAAGCGGGACGGAGCATCTCAGATGTCGTCCTGCGACAAGGAGCGCAAACCACGGAGAAAATACATGAAATTCCGTCCACTCCATGATCGTGTGGCCGTCAAGCGCCTAGAGGAGGAGCAAAAGACGGCCGGCGGCATCATCATTCCAGATACCGCAGCCGAAAAGCCCCAGCAGGGCGAGATCCTTGCGGTCGGCCCGGGCACACGTGGAGACGATAATGAACTTATCGCCCCCGACGTGAAGGTGGGCGACAAGGTGCTGTTTGGCAAGTGGTCCGGCACCGAGGTCAAGATCGACGGTGAAGAAGTCCTCATCATGAAGGAATCGGACCTGTTGGGCGTGCTCGAAGGTTGAAGGCGCACGCCAATCGATCGAGAGCTAACACGTGAGATGTAAGGAACACAGCCATGACTGCTAAGGAAATTCGATTTTCAAGCGACGCCCGCGACCGCATGATGCACGGCGTCGACAAGCTGGCGAACGCGGTGAAAGTGACGCTCGGCCCGAAAGGCCGCTATGTGATCATCGAGAAGTCGTTCGGCGGGCCTCGTTCGACCAAGGACGGCGTGACAGTGGCCAAGGAGATCGAGCTTGAGGACAAGTTCGAGAACATGGGCGCTCAGATGGTGCGCGAGGTCGCCTCGAAAACTAATGACGCTGCCGGTGACGGGACTACGACCGCGACCGTGCTTGCCCAGGCAATCATGCGCGAAGGCCTCAAGGCGGTGGCTGCTGGCATGAACCCGATGGACCTCAAGCGCGGTATCGACAAAGCGGTTACCCAGGTGATCGCGTCGATTCGCGAAGACGCCCGCGACGTGTCGTCCGGCTCCGAGGTCGCCCAGATCGGCACCATTTCGGCGAATGGCGAGAAGGAAATCGGCGACATGATCGCCGAGGCGATGGAAAAGGTCGGCAACGACGGCGTCATCACCGTTGAAGAGGCCAAGAGCCTTGAAACCGAGCTTGAGGTTGTCGAAGGGATGGAGTTCGACCGCGGTTATCTCTCGCCGTACTTCATCACCAACTCCGACAAGATGGTCTGCGAACTCGACGACCCATACATCCTGATTC
>CAYVFK010000002.1:0-6344 GCA_964450925.1 uncultured Hyphomicrobiaceae bacterium
CCGCTACCGCTACCGGCATGAGCAGATCGTCAAGCGCATGGCGGAAGCGAGCCTGCCAACGCGCTACGGGGATTTCCACCTGATTGCATATGACGTGGCTTACAGCGAAGAGCAGCCGGTCGCGCTCGTGATGGGCGATCTTGATCGGGCCGATGCCCCGCTGGTCCGGGTGCACGCCGCGTCGTTGACCGGCGATGTGTTGGAAAATCTGCGCGCCGAAGGCGAGACCTTGCTGCACCAGTCAATGGCGCGCATCGGTGCGGAAGGCGCAGGCGCAATCGTTTACCTGCCGCAGGACGCACGAGGCCTCAGCCTGATGGACCAAATTCGGGGCTTTCAGGGCGGCGGCGCTGGTGAACATGGCAAGAGCCATGAAAGCGACGCGCGGGACTATGGCCTGGGCATCCAGATTCTCAAGGACCTGGGGCTGTCGAAGATCCGCGTGCTGACCAATACGCCAAAGCCCACCGACGCTTTCATCTTCGATGGGTTCGATTTGCAGGTCGTCGAGCAGGTGCCTGTCTCGGCCAATGAGTTCGCGAAATCCGGAGAAACGGGAAGTCCGCCGAGACTCGTGTTCAGCCACAAGAGCTGAATGTCTCAGTACTGGGGCTTAGCGTACTGGCCGTTAAAATAGACCAGCGGCGCGGCATCAGTTTTGTGGCGCTCGCTGTGAACCAGTTCCCCCAGGACGATCTGGTGATCTCCCGCCGGATAGACATCCTCGACGCGACACTCCAGCGCCGCCAGGACACCATGCAGCACTGGTGCGCCCAACCGCCCATCATGCGTGTTCATGCCGTGAAACTTGTCGGGACGACGATGCGCGAAGCGGTTTGAAATATCCTCCTGCCCATGTGCGAGGAAATTGACACAAAAAATGCCACTTGCGCGCAGCGCTGCCAGCGTTTCGGAATCGTTGCGAAGGCACATGAGCAATAGTGGCGGCTCCAGCGAAACGGATGTGACGCTGTTCATCGTGACGCCGTAGGCTCGGCCTTCGCCGTCGCGTGTCGTCACGACGGAAACACCAGTCGGCCACAAACGAAAGCAGGCTTTGAATTCTTCCGGGCTTGCGCTGAAAGTTTCGGCGGCCGATTTATCCTTGCGCCAGAACGTCATGCGCTATCCTTTATCACGCGGGCCGAAAATCGCCGAGCCGACCCGCACCCAGGTGGCGCCAAATTCCACTGCCGTTTCATAATCAGCGCTCATGCCCATGCTCAACCGAGGCAGCCCGCATTCATCCGCCAGCTTGGCGAGAAACGCGAAATGCACGGCTGGCTCTTCCTCAATCGGCGGAATGCACATAAGACCCTCAATCTGAAGGCCCAGCTCACCCTGACAATATCGCGTGAATTCGACGGTCTCTGCTGGTGCGATCCCGGCCTTGTTTGGCTCTTCGCCGGTGTTGACCTGAATGAGCAGGCGGGGCGACCGTCCAACCGCTTCGATTTCACGTGAAACAACCCGCGCGATCTTTGGCCGGTCGATCGTCTGGATCATATCGAATAGCTCTACGGCGTCACGCGCCTTGTTGGATTGCAGCGGTCCGATCAAATGTAACTCGATATCCGTCCATCGTGTCTTCAGCGCCGGCCACTTGCCCTGCGCTTCCTGCACTCGGTTCTCGCCGAAGATGCGCTGGCCCGCCTCGATGACCGGAACGATGGCTTCCGGCCCAAAGGTCTTGGACACCGCGACAAGATGAACCTCCGAGGGGTCGCGCCCAGCCTCGCGCGCGGTATCGACAATTCTGGCACTCACGTCGACCAGCCGTGCCGCCGCGGTTTCCGGTACTGTCGTTGTCGTCATGGGCTCGTGCACACGCATTCTCCTGATTGGGTCGTCGCTCGCACCTGACCAGACCTCACCGCGCATTGCAACGACCGCCGCATCGTGGGAGAAATCCCTCGCCGCCCGGCATCACAGCTTGACCGGCCGGGCGCTTTTGGCCTCATATCTGGTCTATCGAAGACGGCGAATACTCTGGGGCCAGCTCCCAAGCGTCAACCTCACCATCCACAAATCGGACATCATGGCCAGCGAGAGATACAACGCACCCGAGCGCGAGAAGCATTGGCGTCAAGTCTGGGACAAGCAGGGCGTATTCCGCACGCCGGAACAATCTGACCGCCCGAAATACTATGTGCTTGAGATGTTTCCCTACCCGTCCGGGCGCATCCATGTCGGTCACACGCGCAATTATACCATGGGCGATGTGGTGGCCCGCTACAAGCGCGCACAGGGCTATGATGTGCTGCACCCGATGGGCTGGGACGCTTTCGGGATGCCTGCGGAGAACGCCGCCATGGCTAAGGGCGTGCATCCCAAGGCCTGGACCTACGAAAATATCGCGACGATGCGCGGCCAACTTCAACAGATGGGCTTTGCGCTCGACTGGGACCGCGAGTTCGCCACCTGCGACCCGGAATATTACGCCCAGCAGCAGAAGCTATTTCTGGACTTCCTGAAGCACGACCTGGTCTACCGCCGGATGGCGCGGGTGAATTGGGACCCGGTGGACCAGACCGTGCTCGCCAACGAGCAGGTGATCGACGGGCGCGGCTGGCGCTCAGGCGCGGTGGTGGAACAGCGCGAACTGCCACAGTGGTTCTTCCGCATCACGCGTTACGCGGACGATCTGCTGGAGAGTCTGGACACTCTGGACAGATGGCCGGAAAAGGTCCGGCTGATGCAGAAAAACTGGATCGGAAAGTCGGAGGGCTGTCTCATCAAGTTCAAGCTCTCCAGCAACCGACCTGAAGATGCGCCCGAGACGCTGGACGTATTCACCACGCGGCACGATACGATTTTCGGCGCAAGCTTCTGCGCGATCGCGCCGAACCATCCGTTGGCGCAGAGCCTGGCCCAGCACGACGCCGGGCTTCGCGCCTTCATTGCCGAATGCCAGCGGATCGGCACCAGCGAGGAGGCCATCGAGCGCGCGGAAAAAAAGGGCTATGACACCGGCCTGAAGGCCATCCACCCGTTCAAGCGCAATTCGCGGCTGCGTGTCTTCGTCGCCAACTTCGTGCTGATGGACTACGGCACCGGCGCGATTTTCGGCTGCCCGGCGCACGATCAACGCGACCTGGATTTCGCCCGCAAATACAAACTCAAGGTCAAGCCGGTGGTGATTCCCGAAGGCGAGGAGCCGGAGAGCTTCAGGATCGGCTCAGAAGCCTATACCGGCCCTGGCCGCATCTATAACTCGGAGTTTCTCGACAGTCTCACGATAGACGAAGCAAAGGAGAATATCGCCGAGCTGGTCGAGCAGCGCGGCATCGGCGAGCGACAGGTGAAGTTCCGCCTGCGTGACTGGGGCGTCTCACGCCAGCGTTACTGGGGCTGCCCAATCCCGATGATCCACTGCCCGACCTGCGGCGTTGTCCCCGAGCGCGAAGAAAACCTTCCCGTGCTGCTCCCGGAAGATGTGTCGTTCGACAAACCCGGCAACCCACTCGCGCATCATCCGACCTGGAAATATACCACTTGCCCTGAATGCGGCAGCGAAGCTGAGCGCGAGACCGACACGCTGGACACCTTCGTCGACTCGTCCTGGTACTTCGCCCGGTTCTGCTCGCCGCGCGCCGAGACGCCGGTGGAGAAAGCGGAGGCCGATCGCTGGCTTCCGGTGGATCAATATATCGGCGGCGTCGAGCACGCGATCCTGCACCTGCTTTACGCCCGCTTTTTCACACGCGCCATGCGAGACATGGACTATCTGGATGTCGAGGAACCATTCGCCGGGTTGTTCACCCAGGGCATGATCATCCACGACACCTACAAGAGCGAAAGCGGCCAATGGCTCAGCCCCGATGACGTGCGCTTTACCGAGGATGGTCAGGCCGTGGAGATCGAGACCGGCGCACCAGTGACAGTCGGCCACGCCGAAAAGATGTCGAAATCCAAACGAAACACAGTCGACCCGACAGATATCGTCGAGCGCTTCGGCGCCGATACGGCGCGCTGGTTCATGCTGTCCGACAGCCCGCCAGAGCGCGACGTGCAGTGGACGGACGCCGGCGTGGACGGCGCGTGGCGTTTTATCCAGAAGCTGATGCGGCTCATCACCGATGCGGCGGAGGCGCTGCCGGAGCGGGACGCGCCTGCGCCGGAAACCTTCAAGAAGCCGGCTGAGAATCTGCGGCGTGCGTCTCACCGCGCCCTGAAGGCGGTTACCGGCGACTTGGAGGCGCTGCGCTTCAACCGCGCGATTGCGCAGATTCACGAATTTGCCAACAGGATCGCCAGCGCACAGCAAAGCGACTGGCGCGATGAGATGGACTTCGCCTGGGCAATGCGCGAGGCGCTCGTCTTTATCACGCAGCTCGCAGCACCGATCATCCCGCACGCCTGCGAAGAGTGCTGGGCGCGACTCGGCTACAACAGTCTGCTGATAAACCAGCGATGGCCGAAGCCAGAAGAGGCGTTGCTGATTGACGATGCGATTACCATTGCCGTACAGGTCAATGGGAAGCGCCGGGCGGAGCTGACAATCGCTCGGGACGCCGACAACGCCGATGTGGAACGCGCCGCTTTGGAGCTAGAAAGCGTTCACCGTGCACTCGGTGACCGACAGGTCAAACGCGTCATTGTTGTGCCGCAGCGGATCGTGAATGTTGTGGTCTAGCCGCAGCTATAAAGACGGAGCGAGAATGCCAGGGGCAAAACATCGATCTGCGAAACGGCTTGCTGCGGCCATGGTATTGATCGCGCCGCTGCTCGCCGGCTGTGGCTTTCAGCCGATGTATGCCGAGACCTCGACGGGCGTCCAGCTTGACGAGGTGATGCGCACAGTCTCTGTTGCGAAGATCCCTGGTCGCGTTGGACAGCGCCTGCGGAACGATTTGATCTATGCGACCACGGGCGGTGGTTACCGCGATGCCCCGTTCTACCGCCTTGAGATCGCCATTCGCGAATCTGTTCAGGATACTGTGGTTGCCAAGACGGGTGAAGCGGAAGGTCGGGCGTATCGCTTGACCGCGGCTTTCAAGCTCGTCCGTCTTGAAGATGACGCGGTTTTGCTCTCTGGCACAAGCATCGGCCGCGCGGCCTATGACAATCTGGACTCGACGTTTGCGGATATCCGTGCGCGTCGCGATGCAGAAAACAGGGCGGCACGTTCTGTGGCTGACGATATCCAAATGCGGGTCGCCGTGATCCTGTCACGCGAAGTTTAGGGCCGTTTGAGCCGAACCAGCGCTGATCCCGTCTTACATCAGCGGCACGTGGAGGCGCTGGGGCGCTTCCCAAAAAGTGGGAACCGGCTCTCGGAACAAAACGCGCGGCAAGAAAACATTCAGAGCCAAGTTCGGCTTCAGTCAGAACGACAATGGCGCTCATGGCCCGCCGCGGCTGAACGGATGAGCCTAAAGAACCTCAACCTAGATGGTATTGATCAAGGCCCCGCGCGTCGCGCGCTACGTCCAGCAGCCCGATCCAGAGATCAAAGGGTTTCTGTTGCATGGAACGGATGCCGGCTTGGTCCGCGTGCACGGCGCAACGCTCTGTGAGGCGTTACAAGGCAAGCTCCTCGACAAACCCGAAGTCATTCGTTTCAACGAAGATGAATTGATCGCCGATCCCGCCCTACTCGCCGTTGAGGCGCACACAGTATCGATGTTTTCCCCAAGTAAGCTACTGCGCGCCCGTACATCTGGCCGTGCAGCGAACGACCTTGCCAAGTTCCCCTGGCACCAGCTTCCCGGTAACGTGCGCGTGGTCATCGAAGCTGGAAATCTCAAGCCAGACGCCAAGCTGAGAAAGCTGTTCGAGAGCGAGAAATCCCTGGCGGCGCTGGCTTGCCATGACGGTGGGAGTTCAGAAGGTCTCGTGCTGCTTATCCGGCAGGAAATGACGGCGGCTGGCCTGCACATGAAACGCAATGCCGAGACTCATCTTGCCGCATTGCTGAGCGGCGATCTGGGCGTCGCGAGATCGGAACTCGTGAAGCTCGTCACATATTCGCAGGGTCAACAAGAGATCACGGTTGAGGACATCGACGCAGTCATCGGAGATGCGGCTGAGGCGTCCCTGAACGCTGCTGTCCATGAAATCCTGACTTCTACCGCTGAGAGCGCGTTCAAGCAGATGGATAAGCTGAAAGCAAGCGGAACGCCGCCAGACGTGCTGCTTTACGCACTTTCCCAGCAACTTATGCGCCTGTTGCAGATGCGTGCACGCATGGATGCCGGTAGCTCGCTGGATGCCGCAGCGAGAGCGTTTCGCCCCCCACTGCATTTTCGCCGAGTAGACGAAATGAAACTTCAAATGCGATCTTGGACCCGTGAGCAGTTGAAGCATGCGCTGGAGCGTGTTTCTGGCGGCGTCCACTATGC
>CAYVFK010000002.1:6444-42934 GCA_964450925.1 uncultured Hyphomicrobiaceae bacterium
AATGCGCGGGTATCGGGATCATTGCTTTTCGGTTTGCCACCACCAGCAGACTCGGTGCGCCTGTGAGACAGCGCCTCGACGTCGCGGACGCTCAGACCCTTTTCCACGATCATCCTTGCGACCTGCTCAGCATCCTCCCGGCCGATCAGCGCCCGCGCATGACCCGGGCTCAGTTCGCCACTGCGGACCAGCTTCTGAACGCCCTCAGGGAGCTTCAGCAGCCGCAGCATGTTGGAAAGATGGCTGCGGCTCTTTCCAATGATCTGGGACAGCTCATCCTGGGTGTAACCGAAACGCCCAATAAGCTCCTGATATCCTCCAGCCTCTTCGATCGCATTAAGGTCCGTGCGCTGAACATTCTCAATGATTGCGAGTTCGAGCGCCTCCTGATCGCTAAGCGAGCGAATGACCGTGGGCAATCTGTGCAGCCCGGCCATTTGCGCCGCGCGCCAGCGGCGTTCGCCCGCGACGATCTCATAGTGAATTCCATCCTCCATCGGACGGACAACGAGAGGCTGAACCAATCCCTTTTCACGAATTGAGTTCGCCAGCTCCTCCAACTCACCGGGCGAAAAGCTTTGGCGCGGGTTCAATGGACCTGGCTTGATCTTGTCGATCGGCAGAGCGATTTGGTCGCCTTCTGCAGGGCCCGCCCGCCCGCGCGAAGGTGCCGGGTCGCCGACGAGCGAAGCCAGCCCACGCCCAAGCCGATTACGATTTGCAGCCGATGCCTGTTCCGACATGCGTCTCTCCACGTTGCGCAATGACGCGGGACGACCTGCGCTGACTGAAACCGTCGCCCGCAGCGCGCTCGCTACGCCGCCGAGGCGCTTTGTTGACGGTCTATGATTTCGGCCGCCAGCTGGATATACGCTTTGCTGCCGGCGCTCTTCTGGTCATACAAAAGTATAGGCTTGCCATGGGACGGCGCCTCGGCCACGCGCACATTACGCGGGATCACAGTGTCGTAGACTTTTTCACCGAAGAAGTTTCGCACCTCGGTTGCGACCTCATCCGCCAGCTTGGTCCGCGGATCATGCATGGTCAGCACAACACCATGGATCTCCAACGACGGGTTGAGGCTCGAACGTACAAAGTCGATCGTCCCCTTGAGCTGCGAGATCCCCTCAAGCGCGAAAAACTCGCATTGAACAGGTACCAACACAGAGTCGGACGCAGCCATCGCGTTGATCGTGAGAATGTTCAACGATGGCGGACAGTCTATCAGGATATAACGGATTTGCGGGCCGCTCCCGCGCTCCTCCTGCGACGCCTTGAGAGACATGATCGCGTCGCGGAGAAAATAAGCACGATTCGGCGCAGATGAGATCTCAGGCTCAAGACCGGCCAGATCGCGTGTCGAGGGCGCGAGATACAGGTTAGGAATATTCGTCTCGACCATCGCTTGTTCAAGCGCCGCGGCACCGGCGAGGACGTCATAGGTCGAGACATTCCGCTCAGGTTCTGGAAGCCCCAGTCCCGTGCTAGCATTGCCCTGCGCATCCAGATCAATCACGAGCGTGGGCTGATCGATGGCCGCGAGCGCAGTCCCAAGATTGATGGCCGTTGTGGTCTTGCCAACGCCGCCCTTCTGATTGGCGACAGCGAGCACGTGGAAGTCGCTTCCCGAAGACCGCTTCTCCATCACATCCTACCTTCCAGCCGCTCCAAAGCCCCGATTTCCAGAATTTTCCCGTCCGGTTCTGTAACACTCGAGTGGACGCGCAAATCAAAAGCCCAAGCCTGGCGCGCTTCCTCGATCTCGTCGCCTGCGCGGCGGCCCTTCAGAAACAGGCCTTTCGTGCCGCGACTGAAACATGGCCAGGACAATTCCAGAAGCTTGGTGAGGCGCGCGACTCCCCTGGCCATGACAACATCAACGCCGCTCACTGTACCCCGAGCCATGATCTCTTCAACGCGGGCATTGTGAATTTCCACAGGCGTTCCAGTCTGGCGAACAACATCACGCAAAAAAGCGCATTTGCGCGCATTGCTCTCGACCAGATGGACCCGGGTGTCCTTGTCGGCGGCGAGTATGGCTGCAACGAGTCCTGGAAAACCGGCACCCGATCCAAAGTCGAGGCAGGTGCTGCCCGGCGGGATCAGGGAAATAAGCTGAGCGCTGTCGGCAAAGTGCCGACGCCAGATCGAACTCAGGCTATCAGGCGCAACAAGATTGACCGCCCGCTGCCATTTGTGCAGGAGGCCAGCATAGGTCTCAAGCTTGTCGAGCTGGTCGGGCGTGGCGCCAAACTCAACCTGAAATGCGTCTCGCTCGCGCAGTTTTGCGTGGGCGGAACTGGTCATGCCGAGCGCTTCTTTGGTGCCTTGCGCAAGTGGGCCAGCAGCAACATCAGGGCGGCGGGCGTCACGCCGTCAATTCGGGCTGCCTGAGCGAGTGTGGCCGGGCGATGCTGCTGGAGTTTCTGCCGAACCTCATTCGATAGCCCAACAATCAGGTCGAAATCGAAACCGCGCGGAATCGCGATTTGCTCATCCTTACGGAAGGCTGCGATGTCTGCCTCCTGACGCTGAACGTAAACGCTGTATCGCGCGTCGATCGACAGGCGTTGGGCGATGGTATCCGGGGTATGGCTCAGCTGCGGCCAGATTGCCGTGAGCCGCTCCCACGTGATTCCGGGGTAGGCAAGGAGTTCGAATGCTGTGCGCCGGCGGCCGTCCTGATTGAGGCTCAGGCCGTGCGCGGCGGCCGCGCGAGGGGTGAGGCTCAGGCCATCTAGCCGCGCGCGCGCGGATTCCAGCATATCCATGCGCTCGGCGAACATGCGCGATCGCGCCGCGCCAACACAGCCGATCGCTTCGCCAGCCGGGGTCAGACGCTCGTCGGCATTGTCGGCGCGCAGCCGCAGGCGGTACTCTGCGCGCGACGTGAACATGCGATAAGGCTCGCTGACACCGCGCGTGGTGAGGTCGTCGATCATGACGCCAATATAAGCGTTGGCACGCGAAACGATAAATTCCCGGCCACCGCCGCTCGCGACTAGCGCGGCGTTGATGCCAGCGACAATGCCCTGAGCTGCAGCTTCTTCATAGCCCGTCGTGCCGTTGATCTGTCCTGCCAGAAACAAGCACGCCATGCGCTTGACTTCGAGCGTCGGCAACAGCTCGCGCGGATCGATGTAGTCATATTCGATGGCATAGCCCGGTCGAATGATGCGCGCTCTTTCAAGGCCCGGGATCGTTGCAACGAACGCGTGCTGGATGTCTTCTGGCAGAGATGTAGAGATTCCGTTCGGATAAACGGTCGTGTCATCCAGCCCTTCCGGCTCCAGGAAAATCTGATGGCTCGCGCGGTCGGCGAAGCGGACCACCTTATCCTCTACCGAGGGGCAGTAGCGCGGACCCACGCCGTCGATCTGACCTGAAAATATCGGCGCCTTTTCGAGATTGGCGCGGATGATCTCATGGGTCTGGGGGCGCGTCCCCGTGATATGACATGCGATTTGCGGCGTCGTGATCCGCGAAGTCAGAAACGAAAACGGCTCCGGTGGATTATCGCCGACCTGCACTTCCAGGCCACTCCAATCAATGGTCGCGCCGTCAATGCGCGGCGGGGTACCCGTCTTCAGCCGGCCCATACGCAGACCCATCGCATAGAAGCGCTCCGCGAGACCGATGGCCGGTGCATCGCCGATGCGTCCGCCTGGCGTCTGCTTCAAGCCGATATGGATAACACCCTTCAAGAAAGTCCCTGTGGTGATGATGATCGCACCGGCCATGAATCGCGCACCATCGCGTGTCACCACGCCGGCGGCACGGCCATCAGCGACGACCAGATCTTCGACCGGGCTCTCGACGATCGTCAGCCCCGCCGTGTTCGCCATTTCGGCCTGCATCGCGTTGCGATAGAGCTTGCGATCCGCCTGGGCGCGTGGCCCTTGAACGGCCGGCCCCTTGGAGCGGTTGAGGACCCGAAACTGAATGCCAGCCTGATCCGCCACCCGCGCCATGACGCCGTCCAGAGCATCGATCTCGCGGACCAAATGCCCTTTACCCAAGCCGCCGATTGCCGGATTGCATGACATCTCACCGATCGCCGACGCTCGATGCGTAATGAGGGCGGTCGCCGCGCCCATCCGTGCGGCAGCGGCAGCGGCTTCGCAGCCCGCATGGCCACCGCCAACTACGATCACATCAAAGCGACGTTCGGTCATCGTTCCGGCCTTCTCTGATAAGCAAATTCCGCCAATTCAACGCGAAAATAGTGCAGGCCGCGCACCGCGTCAAAGCCACGTTTCACGTGAAACCTCATTTCCCGATGCAGAACTGGGCGAAGATCTGATCGAGAACATCCTCGACATCGATATGGCCAGTCAGACGACCGATACAAACGGCGGCGCGGCGCAGGTCCTCGCACCGCAACTCCAGCTCCTTCGGTGGTCCGTTAAGAAAAGCGCGCAAAGCGCACAGCGTTTCCTCCAGCTCACGCCGATGCCGTTCGCGGGTCAGCGGCGCATCCCCCTCAGTGTCAAGGCGCCGAGCGGCCTCATCGCCAAGCCAGGTCACGAGATCGCCAATCCCTTCTTGCGTGTGCACCGAGATGAATAAGCCTGCGTCAATGGGAAAAGCGTCGCGCGAGGTCAAAAGCTCCGATTTATTCACCACAACGATCAGTTTCTCTGGCGCAAGCTCGGCGGGCGGACCCACCGGCTCCGGCTGTGCACCATCGACGAGCCAGACGACGATCTGGGCGTCCGCTGCACTCGCTAAGGCCCGGCGCACGCCCTCTGCCTCGACCTCCTCGTCGGTCTCGCGCAGACCTGCGGTGTCGGAGACGATCACCGGAAAGCCGTTCAGGTCGAGCCGCACCTCAACCACGTCACGGGTTGTCCCAGGTTTGTCAGATACAATCGCGGCCTCCCGGCGGGCAAGCGCGTTCAACAGGCTCGACTTTCCCGCATTCACTGGCCCCGTGATGGCAACACGCAGGCCATCACGTAAGATTTCGCCGCGATGGCTGTCGTACAGATGCGTACAAATATTTCTCTCCAGTTCAGCGATCTGCACGAGCGCAGCGCGGTTGCCGAAGCCAACCACATCTGCCTCGTCACTGAAATCGAGATCAGCCTCGATCTCTGCCAGACCAAGGATAATCTGTTGCCGCCAGCCCTCGTAAAGCTTGGCCAGCGCACCGTCCGACTGCCGCAACGCCTGTAGCCGCTGTGCCTCGGTCTCCGCGTCGATCAGATCGGCGAGACCCTCGACGGCGGTCAGGTCAAGCTTGCCGTGTTCGAACGCACGACGAGCAAATTCTCCCGCCTCGGCCGGGCGCAGCCCTGGCACCTCTGCAAGCGCTGATAGCGTGGCCTGGATGACCGCGCGGCTGCCATGAACATGAAGCTCAGCGACATCGTCCCCCGTGAAGCTCCTGGGCGCCGGAAACCACAAGACGATCGCATGGTCGAGCACGGCCCCGGATTTTGGATGGCGCAGTTCTCGCAAGCTGGCCACGCGCGCTTGAGGCAAAGCGCCGGCAAGTGCGCACAATGCCGGTTCAGCCGCCGGTCCCGACACGCGGATCACAGCAACCCCAGCGCGGCCCGGCGCGCTGGATAGCGAATAGATCGTTGTTTGCATATTTAAGACCTGTATCGCACGATGAGCTGAATACCAGCGGCTCTGCTGGTCATGACCCTAACAAACGTTCAGCCCACATTAGACAGCGGAAATCAGAAATGGATAAGCGCAAGACTTTTGACAATCCCGAGCAAAATCACCTCGCACAAGAAACTAGCCCTTACCTGCTGCAGCACAAGGAAAACCCGGTTCACTGGTGGCCCTGGGGTGCCGAAGCCTTTCAGTACGCGCAGCAGACCGGAAAGCCCGTGCTGCTCTCGGTCGGCTATGCCGCTTGCCACTGGTGCCACGTCATGGCGCATGAGAGCTTCGAGGACAAGTCGACCGCGCAAGTGATGAACGAGTTATTCGTCAACATCAAGGTTGACCGGGAGGAGCGACCGGATGTGGATACGCTTTACATGCGCGCACTCCAGAGCCTTGAAGGGCACGGCGGCTGGCCACTGACGATGTTCCTCACCTCCGAAGGCGAGCCGTTCTGGGGCGGCACTTACTTCCCAAATACATCCAAATATGGACGGCCGGGATTCACCGACGTGCTGAAGGAGGTTGCGCGGATCTACCACGAGGAATCCGATAAGGTTTCGCACAACGCTACACTTCTCCGGGAGGCGTTGGAACCTCGACGCGCCGAACGCGGCATGACGCAAGTGTCCATGGAGACCATTCGGGACATCTCGGGCAGGATCGCCGGAGTGATCGATCCAGTGAATGGTGGGCTGCAAGGCGCGCCGAAGTTCCCCAATACATCGATCTTCGCATTGCTCTGGCGTGCAGGCTTGCGCTTCGACATCGAAATTTGTCGCCGCGCCATCAATCTCACGCTGACACGGATGTGCCAAGGCGGCATTTATGATCATATCGGAGGAGGCTTTGCGCGCTACACGGTCGACGAGCGTTGGCTGATCCCGCATTTTGAGAAGATGCTGTATGACAACGCCCAGATTCTCGACCTACTTACGGAGGTGTGGAAGGAGACCCGCGACCCGCTCTACGCCGAGTGTGCCGGCGAAACTGTGGGCTGGCTGGAACGGGAAATGATCGCGCCAGAAGGCGGCTTCGCGTCATCCCTCGATGCCGACTCCGAGGGAGAGGAGGGTAAGTTCTATGTCTGGGACTATACGGAAATCGTCAACGTACTCGGCGCAGACGACGCCGCGTTTTTCGCCCAAATCTATGATGTGACCCCAGAAGGAAACTGGGAGGGCAAGAATATCCTCAACCGTCTCCATCGCCCAGAGCGGCTGTCGGACGCCGAGGAGATGCAACTTGCCGAGATGCGTTGCCAGCTGTTTGCTTCACGTGAAACGCGTGTGCGCCCCGGCTGGGATGACAAGGTGCTGGCTGATTGGAATGGATTGATGATCGGCGCGCTGGTCCGAGCGGGCGAAGCCTTCGAACGACCAGCCTGGGTCACGGTCGCGCGCGCCGCTTATGAATTTGTCAAATCACGGATGAGCGTGGGCGACCGCCTGCGCCACAGCTATCGTGCCGGCCAGACTTCCGCGCCTGCCATCGCCACCGACTATGCAAACATGATCTCAGCCGCCCTCGCATTGTTTTCGCATACGGGCGAAGAGGTTTTCCTCGGTGACGCATTGTCTTGGGCAAACGTGCTCGACCGTCATTATTGGTCGGACGAATACGACGGCTACTTTCTCTCGGCAGACGATACAGACGACATCATCATTCGCACGCTAAATGCGCACGATGACTCCACACCAAACGCAAACCCGGTCATGGCAACCAACTTCATGACGCTATTCCTGCTCACGGGTGATCGCCGGTTTGAAGAGCGGGCGCACAAGATTGAGCACGCATTCCGAGACGAAATCGCTCAGAACCCGGCTGCGCATGCTGGCTTCGTCGACGCGATCATGACCCTGACCGAGCCGCAGCATGCGGTGCTCATTGCACGGAACGACCGGAGTGAAGCAGACCCGTTGCGAAAAGCAGTGACCGCGATGTCATTGCCCGGCATGGTCGTGCAAACCGTTGTAGAGGCTGAATCGGCTTCAGGAAATCCGGCATTGGAGGGCAAGGCGACAATGGATGGACAGCCGACGGCTTACGTCTGCGTGGGTCCACAATGTTCGCTGCCCGTGGTGTCAGAAGATGCACTGCGCGGCGTGCTTCGAGGCGCACGCGCGGGACAGATGAGTCCGCAGTCCTGAGCAATCAGGTGTTCATCGAGTCGAAGAAGTCGTCGTTGGTCTTGGTCTGACGCAGCTTGTCGAGAAGGAACTCGATCGACTCCATCGTACCCATCGGGTTCAAAATGCGGCGCAAGACGAACATCTTCTTCAGCCGCGCCTCGGGTACAAGCAACTCCTCCTTGCGCGTACCAGAGCGCGCAATGTCGATGGAAGGGAACACGCGCTTGTCCGCGACCTTGCGGTCCAGGACAATTTCCGAGTTACCCGTGCCCTTGAACTCTTCGAAAATCACCTCGTCCATGCGGCTGCCAGTATCGATCAGCGCGGTGGCGATGATGGTCAGCGACCCGCCCTCTTCAATATTCCGCGCTGCGCCAAAGAACCGCTTCGGTCGCTGGAGTGCGTTGGCGTCCACACCGCCGGTCAAAACCTTGCCCGAAGATGGCACCACCGTATTGTAAGCTCGACCCAACCGCGTGATCGAGTCGAGCAGAATGACAACATCCCGCTTGTGCTCTACCAGCCGCTTGGCCTTCTCAATCACCATCTCGGCGACCTGCACATGGCGCGCGGCCGGCTCGTCAAAAGTCGAACTGATAACTTCACCGTCCACTGAGCGCTCCATATCCGTCACTTCTTCTGGCCGCTCGTCAATCAGCAGGACAATCAGGTAGCACTCCGGCCGGTTCGATGTGATCGAGTGGGCAATATTTTGCAGCAACACGGTCTTACCCGTGCGCGGCGGCGCAACGATCAACCCGCGCTGCCCCTTGCCGAGCGGCGCAACGATATCGATCACACGCGCGCTCAGATTCTTGCGCTCATCTTTCTCAACCTCCATCCGCAGCCACTCTTCGGGATAGAGCGGCGTGAGGTTGTCGAAATGGATCTTGTGCCGGCTCTTCTCGGGCTCCTGAAAGTTGATGTTATTCACCTTCAGTAGCGCGAAATAGCGCTCGCCGTCCTTGGGGCTGCGGATCTGCCCCTCGACTGTGTCTCCAGTGCGCAGGCCAAAGCGGCGAATCTGGCTCGGGCTCACATAGATATCGTCCGGCCCGGGTAGATAGTTCGCGTCCGGCGACCGCAGAAAGCCGAAACCGTCCTGCAGCACCTCCACGACACCGGTCCCGGTGATGTCGATATCGCGCGTCGCCAGCTGCTTCAGGATAGCGAACATCAACTCCTGTTTGCGCATCGCGCTGGCGTTCTCGACACTGACCTCCTCGGCGAAGCTCAACAGCTCCGCCGGCGTTTTCATCTTGAGGTCTTGTAGCTTCATTTCCTGCACGGATATGGCTCCTGGAAAATGAGTGCCGCCTTGTTGGGGCGCGCCCGCGCTGGAACATGTCAGTAGAGCGGAGTCGCGAGGGGGCATTGGAATGCAAAGACGTGGATGGGAAACACCCAGAGCAGCATCTTCCGACTGGGGTATTTCAGGTGAGCAGCGCGTTTCGGTCTGCTCGAGACTGGCTATAGTTTGAGACGATACCAGACTTAATTGGACGCGCCAAGCCAGTATTGGCTTGTTCGTGACCAATTCGCAACGAACACGCCAGACCACCGGAACGTGTCCACAATATCTTGGGTGTCGCCGCGCGGCTACAAGCTAGCTGCTCGCCAGAAACGGACGCGCCACCGCGAGAATGACGACCGTCACCATAATCACCGTCGGCACTTCGTTCATCCAGCGATAGAATTTCGCGGAGTGCGGGTTTTGATCCTGAGCGAATAGCCGACGCCAGCGCGCCAAGAACATGTGGTATCCAGTCAAGACAATCACGAGCAAAAACTTAATATGGAACCATATATCTACCGACCAATTTATGACACCGTAATAAAAGATCAGCAAAAGCCCGAAAACCCAACTAGCAATCATAGCTGGATTCATTATATACCTGAGCAGACGTATCTCCATTAATTTAAATGTCTCCGATTCATTAGATCCAACATTTGCATAGCTGTGATAAACAAAAAGCCGTGGCAAGTATAAAAGTCCGGCCATCCAGGCGATGATTGAAATAATATGAAATGCCTTGACGTAGAGGTACAATCCTTCCATCGCATCCATTCCTAAAAACTATTGCGGATTGTCTTAACGAGCGTTTCGACGTGCTCGGTCGGGGTTTGCGGCACAATCCCATGACCAAGATTGAAGATATGTGGACCGCCTGACAGCGTATCCCGAATTTCGCGGGCGCGCCGCTCCAGTTCCTGCCCCCCCGCAACAAGAAGCAACGGGTCCAGGTTACCTTGAACGACGGCCTGAGGTTGCAGATTCGCTTTAATCCATTCAAGTGAAAGCGCGGTGTCGCAGCCAAGCGCATTAACGCCGGTTGCGCGCAGGAAATCGATATACATCGGGCCACTAGCGCGCGGAAAGCCAATGATCGGTATATCCGGATGCAGGCCACGCAGCGCGTTAACGAGCTTCTGCGTCGGCGCGATTACCCAGCGACGCAACTCGCTGTCGGGAAGTGTCCCGGCCCAGCTCTCGAAAATCTGGACCGCCTGGGCGCCGGCCTTGATCTGGCCGCTGAGATAAACGACCGACGCTTCGACCACCATATCGATAAGCCGAGCGAAGCCTTCCGGGTCTCGATAGGCCCACATCCGCGCGGGCGCTTGGTCCGACGTGCTTTGCCCGGCAACCATATAAGTCGCCACCGTCCAAGGGCCACCGCAAAATCCGATCAGCGCCGTGTCATGATCGAGCGCCGCTGAGACACGCGATACGGTCTCGTAGATTGGTGCAACGGTTTCGTTGACATGGTGCATGGATAGACGCGAAAGCTCAGCCTCGCGCGTGATCGGCTCAAGCTGAGGACCCTTGCCCTCTTCGAACCAGACCTTCTGGCCGAGCGCGTGCGCCACGATCAAGATGTCCGAAAACAGGATGGCTGCGTCAAATCCGTATCGCTCGATCGGCTGCAGCGTCACGCGTGCTGCGAGTTCGGGCGTGTAGCACAGATCGAGAAATCCGCCGGCTTGCGCGCGCACTTCGCGATATTCTGGCAGGTAGCGCCCAGCTTGTCGCATCAGCCAGACTGGCGGCGGAGACACTGCTTTGCCGGAGAGCGCCTGGAGAAACCGGCCGGGTTGAGATGCCGTGCTTTCATCGGACATTAGGTCTGACCCATAATTTCAGAAACAAAATTCTATCTTGAACCTGACTCTGCTGTTTAATTTCAGGGGAGGTGAATTGGTGGAATTCACAATTCTCCACCTGTGTTCCACAGCTTGTTGTCGGCCATCGCTCTGGCGGTAAGTCCTGCCGACAAAGCGTGTGTCTGTCAATCTGGACAATGCCAATTTTTGACGATCTCGCCACTGGTTATACATCTTGCGTAAGGTGCAAGTCGGGTGCACGTGCACGCAACGGAGCTGTGGATGCCGCGGCAATGATACACTGGCCTGGAAACATGCAGCTGAGCCTGTCACCAGGAGCCTCGGTGTGCATGAGTTTTTGATTGGCGTGCGGGACTCGGGAGAGAGGCGCGAGGCTCAATCTGGTTGTGTTGATGAGTCCAGGATTCGCTCACACGCCGGGGCAGCATTTTTGAACGAAGCACTGATTCCCCTCGAGGGGGCTGCTTTCAGCAGTCACGAGCGCCAACGGAACAGATGATGCCTGAGAAGACACCGAAAAAGTCGTTTCACCTCCACCTCGTGTCCGATGCGTCGGGCGAAACGCTGACGATGATCGCCAAGGCGGCCACGGTTCAGTATTCGCTGATCCGCGCCATTCATCACGTCTATCCGCTGGTGCGAACGCGCAACCAACTTGATGATGTCGTTGAGAAGATCCGGGCGAACCCCGGCATTGTGCTTTACACGCTCGTCAACGCCGATCTCGGTCGCGAGTTGCAGAACCAGTGCAAGGAGATGGGTCTGCCGTGCATCCCGGTGCTGGAGCCGATCCTGAACGCTTTCGGGCAATATCTTGGCGCGGCCTCAACGCCGGTGGTGGCTGGGCAGCATGTGCTTGACGCCGACTATTTTCGCCGGGTTGACGCCATGCAGTTCTCGATGATGCATGACGACGGGCAGAACACCGAGACCTTGGATCAGGCCGACATCATTCTTGTGGGCATCAGCCGGACCTCGAAGACGCCAACGAGCATCTACCTCGCCAATCGCGGCTACAAGACCGCCAATGTGTCGCTGGTGCCAGATATTCCCGTGCCCCCGACGTTGAAGACCGCAGAGCGCCCGCTGATCGTAGGCCTGACAGCCACGGCCGAGCGGATTGCCGAAATTCGTCACAACCGGGTCATGTCCTTTAATGACCGGCGCTTGCAGGACTATGTTGATATGGATCGGATCAAGGAAGAGATCGCCTATACACGGCGCTTGTGCCAGCGCCATAACTGGCCGATTATTGATGTGAGCCGCCGCTCTATCGAGGAAACCGCAGCCGATATCATTCGCCGTTACCAGGATCGTCAGGCTGCGCGCACGGCTCAGGAGAGTTGACGATGAGCGGTACCGAGGCCCCGGTCGTTGCCGGCCTGCAGACCGAAAAACCTGCCTTGATCCTCGCCTCGGCCAGCCCGGCGAGGGTATCCATGCTGCGCAGCGCCGGCGTCGCGTTCACCCAGCAGCCATCGAGCCTTGATGAAACCAGCGTGCGCGAGGCGTTGCGCCGGGAGGGTGAAGTCACCCAGCCAGGCGATATCGCGGAGTTGCTAGCGATTACCAAGGCCATGCAGGTCAGTGCAGGAGAGCCAGACGCGCTTGTGATCGGCGCGGATCAGGTGCTTGCCTTCGAGGACCGCACATTGGAGAAGCCGCGCGATTTTGACGCCGCCCGCAATCAACTTCTGGACCTGCGCGGAAAGACGCATGTATTGCATGCCGCTGTTTGTCTGTGCCGCGGCGGCCAGCATGTCTGGACGCACATGGACACCGCAACAATGACAATGCGAGACTTCTCGCCTGAGTTCCTCGGCCGGTATCTTAGCGTTGCAGGGGCGGCTGTGCTGACCAGCGTTGGCGCTTATCAGCTAGAAGGCCCGGGCGCGCAGCTTTTTGCGCGTGTTGATGGTGACTATTTTACCGTGCTCGGGATGCCGCTGCTGCCGTTATTGGCGAAGCTGCGCGAGATGGGTGTGCTGCTTGTCTGACCCTCAAAAAATGCCGGGCCCGAAAGAGAGCTGCCCGCGTGCCTGCGTGATCGGCTGGCCGGTCGCGCATTCGCGCTCGCCGCTGATCCACGGTTACTGGCTTGAGACCTATGGTTTGAGCGGCCACTACGAGAAGCAGGCGGTGCCGCCGGAGGATTTTCCTGCGTTTCTCGATCGCTTTGCCGCGAGCGGGCTGGTCGGCGCTAACGTGACCGTACCGCATAAAGAGCTGGCCTACGAGTTGGTCGACCGGCGAGAGTCAGCCGCGGAGGCGGTGCGAGCCGTCAACACGCTCTGGCTAGATGACGGGCAGCTTGTCGGCGATAATACCGACGTCTATGGCTTTCTCGCCAATCTCGATGAGCGCGCGCCGGGCTGGGACGGCCGTGGTCGCGCGGCAGTGATCGGCGCGGGCGGCGCGGCGCGGGCCGTGCTCAAAGGGCTGATAGACCGGGGCTTTACCGAGATACGGCTGGCTAACCGCACCTTGGCGAAAGCGCAAGGGCTGGCCGAAGCCTTTGGCCCCGCGGTGCAGCCGGTTGCCTGGGAGGGGCGCGACGCGATGCTGGAGGGCTGCGCCCTGCTGGTCAACACTACGTCGCTCGGAATGGAAGGCGGGCCCGCGCTGGAGATCGACCTTGCTGCGCTGCCTCAAGATGCTGTTGTCACTGACATCGTCTATGTGCCGCTATCAACGCCATTGCTGCACAGGGCCGCCGCGCACGGCTTGCGCACGGTTGACGGGTTGGGGATGCTGCTGCATCAGGCGGCTCCAGGGTTTGCCCGCTGGTTTGGCGTGCGCCCGGACGTAACGCCGGAGCTGCGGGCGCGCATCGTCGCTGACATCGCGTCGGGTGACGCGACATCATGATGATCGTCGGCCTCACCGGCTCGATGGCGATGGGCAAATCCACCGCCGCCAGCTATCTCAAGAGCCATGGCGTTCCGGTGTTTGATTCCGACTCAGCCGTGCATGCGCTTTACGAGGGTGAGGCGGTTGCAGACATCGCGCAGGGTTTTCCCGGCGTTGCGGATGGCGGGCGCGTGGACCGCAAGAAGCTGGGCGAGGCTGTAGCCGGTGATCCGCGGGCACTGGCGCGGCTAGAAGCAATTGTCCACCCGATGGTTCGCCGCAAGCAGCGCGATTTCATTCTCGCCGAGGCGTCGCGTGGCGTCGAGGTGGTGGTCCTCGATATACCGCTGCTGTTTGAGTCCGGTGCAGACAAGCTTTGCGATGCCGTGATCGTCGTCAGCGCGCCGCAAGAGTTGCAGCGCCAGCGCCTCTCTTCGCGCAAGGGAATGACACCGGAAAGGATCAAAGACCTGCTCGCCCGGCAGATGCCCGACGCCGAAAAGCGCGACCGCGCCGATTTCGTTGTGGACACAAGCGGCCCGATTTCGCAAAGCCGGGCGCAGCTTGATCGCATCCTCGCTACACTCAGGCAACGCGAAGGCGAAAGGATCGATGTCTGGCGCGACATGAAGGTGTGATATCGGGGGGAATGATGCGCGAGATCGTGCTCGACACCGAGACAACCGGGCTGGACCCGAAACAGGGCCATCGCATCATCGAGATTGGCTGTATCGAGCTGGTCAACTACGTGCCTAGCGGGCGAGAGTTTCACCAGTTCATAAATCCCGAGCGCGACGTGCCCGAGGGCGCGCAGCAGGTCCACGGGATCACGACCGCGTTTCTGTCAGACAAGCCGGTGTTCCGCGCCATCGCCGACGCGTTCCTGGAGTTCATCGCCGACTCCACCCTGATCATCCACAACGCCAGCTTCGATGTCGGCTTCCTCAATCATGAACTGGCCCTGTTGCCGCGCGATCCGATTTCGTTCGATCGGGTGGTCGATACACTGGCGCTGGCGCGTCGCAAACATCCGGCTGGGCCGAACAGCCTCGATGCGTTGTGCAAGCGGTATCGCATCGACTTGAGCGAGCGGACCAAGCATGGCGCGCTGCTGGACAGCGAACTGCTCGCGCGCGTTTACATGGAACTGATCGGGGGGACGCAGGCCGCGCTCGGCTTGGACGACGCACTTGGCGGCGGGCCAGCGCTTCAACGCGGCGCCGTGGCAAATGTGCGCCCACGCCCGGCGCCGCTCCCGCCTCGGCTGACTGCCGCAGAGGAGCAGGCGCATCGCGCGTTTATCGGCGACCTGGACGCGCCAGCGCTCTGGCAGAGCTATAAACACCGCGACTGATCAGGCCCCTGCTTCGCTTTCCTGTTGTTCTTGCTGCTGCTGGACGTTACGGCGATACAGCGCTGCAAAGTCGATCGGGTCGATCAGCAGCGGCGGATAGCCGCCCTCGCGTGTCAGATCGGCAATGATCCGCCGCACGAATGGGAACAGCGTGGCCGGACAATCAATGAATAGGAATGAGCGCAGTCGCTCTTGCGGGAAGTTGTCGACGCGGAAAACACCGGCATAAACCAGGTCAAGCTGGTAAATTCCTGAAGTTTCGCTCTTGGCCGCACCTTCAAAATGCAATGTCACCTCATAGGTGTTGTCGCTGAGCTTGTTTGCGCCTACGTTGAAGTTAAGCTGTAGGTTTGGGTTCTGCCCAGGCTCCTGGAACGATTTGGGGGCATTTGGATTTTCGAAGGACAAATCCTTAATATACTGTCCAAGTACGCTGACTCTAGGCCCTTGCTCGCTTCCCTGATTGGCTTGACCGTCGCCCCCGTTCGGCTTGTTTTCCTCTGCCATCGCTTGCCTCTGTCTCTTTGCGGTTGGTCACGGTACGGTTGGCTATTTATCTACAACCGATCCGCGCAGATTCGATTCGCTGTCGTGGCTAGCATGGCGGAAGGCGGCATTCAAGCTAGCGCACAGGATGGAGCTAACGCAGCCACGCCGCATATTCCGATCGTGCGTCTTTCATGTCTTCGTAGAGCCAGACCATCCGATCAACGAACCACATCTTGCCGAGGTAGATAAGCGCCGCGCCGAGCAGGGTTGGCCAAATTTCCAGCGCATACAGCCCCCACACAAGAAACGGGATTCCGGAAGCAGACACGGCCGTCAGCACATGTGGCGCGACGCGGTGATGCGCAGGGATCGGCACGTTTTTTCGGTTTAGCCAGACGCGCTCGCCGAACACCGCTTTCGACCCCCAGTTGTCGGTATGCTTGGGGATCGGCGCCATCCGCGGGTTGACCCAGACAAAGGCAAGCGCAGCGGCCAGCGCCACAAGCCACCAACCGCCAATCCAGATGCGCGACCATACGGCCAGCACAAGCAGCGGCAGACCAAGGAAAACGCGCGACCAAACGCTGATCGGATGGGCATGGCGCTGCCATGTTTCGTCATCCATCAGCATGAGCCGTTCGGCAAAGCGAAAGATGTCCATGACTGCGCTCCTTGCATGGTGCGGACGGAGGGACTCGAACCCTCACTCCCTTACGGGAAACGGATTTTAAGTCCGTTGCGTCTACCGATTCCGCCACGTCCGCGCGTGCTGCCGTTATGCGCGAGGCCGCGGAGCGAAGCAAGCCGCGCCGCTAATAGGCGCGCGCTGGCCGCGGGGGCAAGATTTGCTGGGGTTCCCTTGCTGTTGGATGTTGGATGGCGGCGAGCAGGAGCAGGAACAGCGTTACGCTGTTCAGTACATGCCACATGAAGTGTGTGCCAAGCGGGGTCCCAGCTATCGTCACGGTCTGGCACAGCGCCATGTCAAGCGAGCGGAAAGTGACCGACGCGGTGAAGACGATGCCGGCGGTCAACACCAGCGGCCCAGTGCGCCGTCGTATGAATGCTTGGGACGCAAATGCTGTCAGGTAAGCCCCGATCAGAAGCATCGCGGCCCAGGCCGGCAGATAGCTTACGCTGCCGTTCAGGCACCTTCCGCGTGCGCCTTGAGGGATGTCCAGGTTGAAGCCGACCTGCCCGTCCCAGCACTGCAGCCGTCCGGCGGCCATCATCGCCCCGATAAAGACCGCGAGCCCGACGAGCGACCAGAATACATTCGCGCCCACGAACCGGCGCAACGCGAATACCAGATATGCGAGCATGAAGATCCCGATCGGCGCGACATCCGCAATCGCGGCCCAGCGCGTGGCGTAGGTGTGAAACAGGAAGCTGCCTATGCCAATGACGAACACCAGTGCGATCAGCAAATGCCGCGTCACGGTGCGCTTGTGATTGGGCTCACGGTAGAGCAGCGCCAGGGCGGCCAACGCTGCCATAATAAATGCTGCGTTCGTGGTCGCGTTTACTGGCTCCGCCCAGAAGGCGGGGCTGAGACCGCGCTCGCAATAGGCGAAAATCTGTTGGCTCCAGTCCATGCGCATCCCCGTTATCAAAGTGTGCGCGCCTCCCGCCGAAATGTGGCGACGCTCGCCCCAATCACCACAAAACGAGCGCATTTTTAAGGAAATTGTAAGCCTTATCCGTGCAGTGTGCTGTCACGAAGGTTTCGATTGATTCCTGTCCGACACGCGTTAACCTTTCGCGGCATGCTCGACGAGGGCGAAATGACATCCGGCGGCACGAGGAGACACATGATGGTGCACCTGAAGACGGGAGCGCTCTTTTCCGCGGTCTTGTTGATTGCCGCGATCTCGGGGACGCCGGAGGCGGGAAATGCTGGAGCACGTTATCATGAGGCCGGGCATGGGCCGATTTATCGCCACGTGCGCGCTGAAAGCTTCTACAGCTCGCGCGCGGTCGTTGCGCCGGTTCGGCATGGCCCTGTCGGCGATCAGGTCATGACGCCTGGCGGCAATTGGTATGATTGCGAGATCACCTGTGAATATACTCTGCGTCGCGTATATCTCGATTTCTGGGAAGATCAGCGCGACAAGTTTACCTCGCCGGGCTTTTTCCGCTTTGAATTTGTCATCGACTGAAGCGTGATCTGACAGGCGCGACGCGGTTTTCTGATAGATGGGGCGCCAAGCCCCGCGGGCTTTAACCGCCAAGCGTCTCCAGTAGCGCGCTATCGACCTTGAGACCCTCGCGCTCGATCTGCGCTCGCCGCTCCAGCCTCCGCGCGCCCGGCAGACGCGCATCTCCATCTGCTTCGATCCACCCAGCCAGTTCCGCGAATCGCCTGGGCGCATCAGGGCTGAACGCCGTCGCGTCGATGGCGATGATCAGTTGCCCGGTGGCTGGCGGACCACCTTCGGCATCGAGGAACGACGTCGCTTCGCGCGCGTAGCTTCCGCCTGTGAGGCCCGCCGCTAACAGCTCCACCATCAGAGCCAGCGCGGACCCCTTTGCCTCGCCGAACGGCAGCATTGCACCTTTTACCGCGCGTGCCGGATCGGTTGTCGGCTGGCCGTCGCCGTCCACTGCCCAACCCTCCGGGATAGGTTCACCCCGCTCTGCCGCCGTGACGATCTTGCCGCGCGCCACCTTGGAAAGCGAGAGGTCGATTACCAGTGGCGCACGGCCTGGTAGCGGTGCGGCGAAGGCGATCGGGTTGGTGCCGAACAGGCGCGACGCCCCGCCCCACGGGGCCATTGCAGCGGGCGTGTTGGCGAACATCAGCGCGGCGCAGCCGTTCTGCGCCAGCCGCTCGACGCTATGCCCGGCCACGCCGCAATGGTGCGAGCGAAAAAAGCCGGCCATCGCAATGCCTTGCGCCCGCGCCATCTGTGGCAGCCGCCCGGCGACGCGGTCAAAGGCCGGATAAAAGAAACCGTTGGCCACATCGACATGAATTGCGCCTGGAGCTGCCTCGCGGATCTCCGGCACAGCGTGACCATCGACCTTGCCCGCTGCTGCCTGCGCGGCATAAGACGCAACGCGTCGCAGCCCGTGGCCGCTCTGCCCGTCGATCTCCGCTTCGACCAGCGCGCGCGCGACCGGCTCGGCGTTGTCGGCGGTGACGCCGCTGGCCATCAGGCTTTTCTCCACGCGGTGACGCGCCTCGGCAATCGAAATGGTGACCTGGGTCATTGGTCGCTCGTTATTTGAGGGTGCTGTGATAGAATATCAACTCGGTTAGGCAATGGCTGATCCGCCATTCGACCGGCCGGCTACTGTAATCGAAGGCTATGCGCTCGATCGCCAGAACCGGCGCGTCAACCGCGCACTCGAGACGCCGTGCACTACGCTCACTCGCCGGCACAGCGCGCAGATTTTCTTCCACCCGCGCAACGGTAATGCCGAAATCGGTTTGATAGAGGTCGTAAAGCGTGTTCGGGATCGTTTCGCGTGAAAGCAGATCGGCGAAGATGGCTTCTGACAGCGAAATCTGTTCGTCGATGATCGGCTGGCCTTCGCGGGTTCGCGTGCGCGTGATCTGGATGACGCGGTCCTCAGTGGCCAGGTCCAGGGCAGCGCGTTCGCGCGCGTCCGGCTCGGCCACGGCGATGCGAAGGTCCCGGCTGTCCGGCTGGATGCGCCCGCTTGCATCATAAAGCTGAAAGAAGCGAAAATGCACAGTATCCGAGGTGTGCTGCGAGACAAACGTGCCGCGCCCCTGGTGGCGCTCAATCAGATGTTCGGCGGCGAGCGCGTCCAGCGCCTTGCGCACGGTGCCCTGGCTCACGCCGAACTCCTCGGCAAGTTGAAATTCGTTCGGCAGCAGCCGGCCTGGCGCCCAGGTGCCGGACAGGATGCGCTCGCTGAGCGCGCGCTTCACGCGGGAATAAAGCGGTTGCGCGTCGAGCTTTTCCACGGCGTGGACCTTTCATATTCAGCGCGTAAGCGATTGACTTGACGCACCGCGCAGGATAACGAACTCTTATATAAGATATAACACTCTGTCCAGAATCGCGCTACAGGAGGTGCAGGTGCCCACTCCCCATTTTCTTGTTCACTCGCCCAAGGATAACGTCGGCGTCGTCGTTGTCGAAGGGCTGACGGCCGGAACCGCCATGATGGGCGTCATCACTGAAAACAACTCCGAAGTCTCGGTGACGGCGCGAGACGACATCCCGATTGGCCATAAGGTGGCCCTGACTGAACTCAAGGAGGGCGACACGATCATCAAATATGGCGAGGACATTGGCCGTATGGTCGGTGATGCCAAGACTGGCGAGCATGTGCACACCCACAACCTGAAAACCAAACGCTGGTAGGAGAGCAGTATGACCAACAGCAAATTCCTTGGCTACCGGCGCGAGAATGGCCGGGTCGGCGTACGCAATCACGTCGCGATCTTGCCAGTCGACGACATCTCGAACGCCGCCAGCGAAAACGTCGCAAAGAACATCCAAGGTACGCTCGCGCTGCCGCATTCTTACGGACGTCTGCAGTTCGGCGAAGACCTGGAACTGCATTTCCGCACCATTATCGGCATTGGCTCAAACCCCAATGTGGCTGCCTGCATCGTGATCGGGATCGAGCCGGGGTGGACCGGCCAAGTCGCCGATGGCATCGCGGCGACGGGCAAGCCGGTAGCCGCGTTTTCGATCGAGCAGAACGGCGACATCAAGACCATCGCTGATGCTTCCCGTAAGGCCAAGGATTTCGTTCACTGGGCAAGCGAGCTGCAACGCGAGGAATGCCCGATCAGTGATCTGTGGGTCTCGACCAAATGCGGCGAGTCTGACACAACAACCGGGCTCGGCTCCTGCCCGACGGTCGGCAACATGTACGACAAGTTGATACCGCAGGGTATCTACGGCGTGTTCGGCGAAACCTCAGAGATCACCGGCGCGGAACACATCTGCAAGGCGCGTGCGGCCTCGCCCGAGATTGCCGAGAAGTTCATGGCAACCTTCCAAGCCTATCAGGATGAGGTCATCGAGCCATACAAGACCTCCGATCTGTCAGATTCGCAGCCAACCAAGGGCAACATTGAAGGCGGCTTGACCACCATCGAGGAAAAAGCACTTGGCAATCTGGAAAAGATTGGCCGCGAGTGCACCTACATCGATGTGCTGAAGCCGGCAGAAGCGCCCGCTAAAGGGCCAGGGCTCTATTTCATGGACACGTCGTCGGCCGCGGCGGAATGCGTGACGCTCATGGCTGCGGCCGGGTACGTCGTGCACACCTTCCCGACGGGGCAGGGCAATGTGGTGGGCAACCCGATCCTCCCGGTTGTCAAGATCACCGCGAACCCGCGCACCGTCCGGACCATGTCAGAGCATGTCGACGTGGATGTCTCCGGTATCCTGCGCCGCGAGATGACGCTGGACCAGGCAGGTGATGCGCTGACCAACATGGTGATCCGCACCGCCAACGGACGCATGACCGCGGCTGAGGCGCTGGGCCACCGTGAGCTGGTGATGACCAAGCTGTATCGCAGCGCATAAGGGGGGCACTCCCGCCGCCTCAGCGGAGTCCGCATGGCCGAGATCGTCGTCAGCGAGTTCATGACGCCTGAGGCGCTCGCGCTTTTGGAGCGGCACCACAGCGTCCATTATGACCCGACACTGTGGGAGCGCGCTGACGACCTTGCCGCGACGGTCGCGAAGGCACGGGCGCTCATCGTGCGGAACAAGACCCAAGTGCGCGGGGTAGTGCTTGACATGGCGGCGCGGCTGGAGGCGGTGGGGCGTCTCGGCGTAGGGCTAGACAATATTGACGTGGCAACCTGCCAGGCGCGCGGGATCAAGGTTCTGCCTGCGCGCGGCGCGAATGCGGCGGCTGTGGCGGAATATGTTATCGGCGCGGCGCTGACCCTGCTGCGCGGGGCTTTCAGTGCCACGCCGCGGCTGATGGCGGGCGCGTGGCCGCGCGAGCAGGCCATCGGCCGGCAACTGGAAGGCAAGCAGCTTGGCCTGCTCGGCTTCGGTGCGATCGGCCGGGCAGTGGCGGCGCGTGCGCGTGTGTTCGAGATGGACGTGGCCGCGTGCGATCCCGGTGTCCCGCATGAAGCCCCGCGATGGCAGACCGAAGCGCGCCGCGCGACGTTCGAGGAGGTGTTGGAGACTAGCGACGTGGTCAGCCTGCATCTGCCGCTGACGACCGAAACCCGCAGACTGTTCGGCTATGCGACTCTCTCGCGGATGAAACCGGGCGGGATCCTCATCAACACCGCGCGCGGCGGCATCGTCGATGAGCAGGCGCTGGCGGCGGCGCTGCACGAGAGACGGCTGGCGGGGGCGGCCATCGATGTGTTCGACACCGAGCCGATAGACGCGGCTACTGCAGCGCTATTCGCCGGATTGGAAAACGTGATCCTGACCCCACACATCGCCGGCGTGACGGAGGAGTCGAATGCGCGCGTCAGCATGGTGACGGCGCGCAATGTCCTCGACGCGCTGGCTACCCGGGATAGATCTGCCTGACGATCAGATAGCCGAGGACCGCAGAAGTCCCAGTGAGGACGGTTCCCCAGATGACGTCGACCACCGCGACCGTCACGGGCCAGTTCTTCAGTGTCGCCAGATTGGTCATATCGTAGGTCGCATAGCAGAAGAACCCGAACAGCGCGCCATAGACCAGTGCGGTCTTCCAAGTGCCGGACTGGAGCGCGGGCGCAACCGCGAAGATCACGACCCCGATCACATAGACCGAATAGAAGATTGCCGCGACGCCCAGATTGGGATTGTCCGCCAGCAGATGTCCGAGCCGCGAAAAGTAGAAGTTTTTCGCGATATGCGCGAGCCACAGATAATCAATGAACAGGAACACGACAGCCGTGGCGATATAAGCGGCCAGGTATTGCATCAGGTCAATCCCTCTGAGGTGTGCTATCTCTGTAAACGCTCGCATCCCGAGGCCGGATTGGTGCGCAGGCGCGGAAAACGCGGCGGCATCGTCTGTCAGTGACGCAGTTCGCGGTCGTAGCTGCGCCAGATGATGAGTTGAAGGAACGCCGTCAGCAGAATCGCGCCAAGGAAACCGAGGCTGAGCGAATCCGCGCCTGAGCCCGCCAGCCGCTCGAAATAGCCGACGAGTTCCTCATAGCGCAGAAAGGCGATGCCGCTGACGATCACTCCGGCGATTTTCCCAACCGTTTCCACGTCCTGCTTGTAGCGCCGCAGGAAGAAGAACAGCAGCATCAGCGCCCACAGGCCGAACAGCAGGCTGAAGCCCGGAGCGAGCATGACGAACAGGCTCCGGCTCGATCCGCCGAATATCACGCCTGAGGATTGAATATAGGCGTGGTTCGACAGCGGCCAGAAGAGCATCGCGAACGCGCCCACCAGCACGCCGCGCTCCAGCCGGTTGAGATATTTGCCGTAATACTCGTCCAGCGAGCGCCGGCGGATCACCAGCATGATCCCGATAACGAAAAGCACCAGCAGGAAGAAGATTATGAAAGGCAGCACCCATGCATGCACGTGGCCGGTCAGTGCGCGGTTTTCGGGCGGGGCGTACACGGCTTGCATGTAACTGCGCTGGCTCTCCTGCGCGCGACAGCAGGCTCTGCCGGTCGCCATCTGGCCTGTGGCGAAGCAAAAGCGCTCCTCGTTGAAGCTCTCGGGAGTCGGCAGATATTGCGGCTCGCCCTCGGCCTTGTCCCAGTAACAGTCGCGATCGAACGGGCCGAGGCCCGTGCGTGTCTTGCTGACCTCGCGCACCAGAGATATGGCTTCCAGGACCGGCAGACGCGTGCAGGACTGGTTCTCCACGCAGCCTGGCGGCTCACCCTGATCGGTTTTCAGGGTCTCTTGCTTAACCTGCCAGATGGCCGGCACGCCTTGCAGCAGCATCTGCGCCAGCAAGAATGCGCCGGCAGTGAGCGCCACCGCACCGACAAGCACACGGAGCTTTCCAGCCGTGACGTGGTTCCAGTACATGTCGAGGAACACACATGCCGGGAAGTAGAATGCGCACAGCGCAAGTATGCCGAAAGTAGGGAAGAACAGAAAAAGCTGGCTGTAAACCGTTGCGATCGAGGGCCAATCGTCCGGATATTCATAGATCAGCGCGCCGAGCACGCTCAGGAAGGATGCGCCAAGAGTGGCGAATATGATGAAGACCGTTGCGCGAATACCTGGTGACATGCCTCGTCTCCCCCCGCAGGCCGGAAGGCCGCAGACCTACAGCCCCCGCACATGCCGACACCCTATGCCAAGCACCTAATTGCGGCTAGGCGATTCTCTTAACCAACAATGAAAGCGGGGTCGAGCGTGGCAATTCGATCAGCTTGGCGCGTTGCGGACATGCACCGCAAATTCCGGCCTTGGCTGGCGGGCGTGGAACGAATAGTTAACTGGGCAGTCTTGCGAATAGCCGAGATCAACGGGGGTAGCGGCGTGAAACGGGTTCTACAGATCGGGTTGATCGTCGTGGTCGCCGCGGCCGCGGTGTTCGGGCTTTATCGGCTCCAGCATGTGCTGATGCTTGGGGCGGGCTACTACGCGAAGATGTTGTGCTCGGGCGTGCTTGTGTCTGGGCGCCCCGCAGATGAGGTGATCGCGGAAGATGTGCTTGCCGATCAAAATGAGCTACTGCAGCTATTTTCCAGTGCTGTCGACCGCGAAGCGGGTGCGGTGGATGTCTGGGTGCCAAGTGGCTTTGCCGCGCAACGTGCTATTTACCGCAATGGATATGGCTGCCATTTGCAACTAGAGGCGGACCGCCCTGAGTCGGCGCCGCGCCCGCTAACGCCGATCGCCTCGCCGGACGAGGATGTGCTCTGGCCCGAGGGCGGACGCCTTGCCACCGCTGCGCTGCCGCTGGAGAACCGCGAGGCTTTGACGGCCGCACTGGACGAGGCCTTCGCGGAAGACGACCCGGCAAATCTGAAGCGAACGCGCGCGATCGCGGTTGTGCATCGCGGCCGGCTGGTCGCGGAGCGCTATGCGGACGGCTTCACCGCAGAGACGCCGCAGCTTGGTTGGTCGATGGCCAAAAGCGTCACTAATGCGCTGGCTGGCGTTGCGGCCGCGAGCGGCGAGTTGACACCGGAACAAACCGCAACGGTCGAGGCCTGGAGGGCGCAGGATGACCCCCGCCGGGCGATCACCATCGACAATCTCCTGCGCATGAGCAGCGGGTTGGAATTTGGCGAAGATTACGACGGCTTGTTTGCCGATGTCAGCGTGATGCTGTTCCTGCGCGGCGACAAGGCCGGCTTCGCAGCGGACAAGCCGCTGGTGTGTGACCCGGGCGCGTGCTGGTCCTATTCGAGCGGCACATCGAATATTCTCGCCAGCGTTGTACAGCGCGCCGCGGGCGGCCAGGCGGCTGCGCATGAGCTGTTGTTCACGCCGCTGGGAATGCACACCGCCGTGTTCGAGCCTGACGCCGCCGGTACGCTGGTCGGCTCATCGTATGTCCACGCGTCCGCGCGAGATTGGGCACGGTTTGGGTTGCTCTACATGCGCGGCGGGCAGTGGAACGGCAAGACGATTTTCACGCGGGACTGGCTGGAATACACGTTGACGCCGTCGCCGGGCAGCGGCGGCTCGTTCGGCGCGCATGTGTGGCTGAGTGCGCCCTCCCATAACGATGCTGAAGCCGCTGCAGCTTTGCCAGAGGACGACTTCTACTTCCTCGGCCATGACGGCCAGATGGTCGCGGTGATCCCTTCGCGCGAGGCCGTGATTGTCCGGCTTGGCCTGACGCGGGATCAAGAGCGGTTCGACCATGCGCGGCTGGTGCGCAGCGTGCTTGATGCGCTGCCCCGATAAAGGGTTCGCCCGCAGGCGGTTCGCGCTGACGCGCGCAATCGCTTATATTACTGGTGGTATCTGACGCGAGGCTTAGCCGGAGGGCCACATGTTGACGCTCACGAAATGCCATTCCGCTTGGGCTGGCGCATTGGCGATCTGGCTGATCGCTACGCCCGCCACGCTGGCGCAGGATGGGTCGCCGGCTGCCACCGAGGCCGAGCAGCGCGATCCTCGCGCTAACGATCCAGCCTTTCAGCGCACCCAGCAACTCTTGAGAGCTATCGACGACATTCTCGCGGATGCCGCCGATGAACGGGCCAAGGCTCAGGACTTGCCGAGCCAGAATACCTTTATTCTGCCGCCGCTGTGGAGCGACACACGAGAGGACAACGAGAAGCGCGTGCGCGCTCTGCTGGATAGCGCGCTGCAGATCGTTACTGATGCACCGATCGTGCAGATGCAGGAGACGATTGCAGCGCGGCGCAAGGCCATTGACACCATGCGCGATGAGATCACCGTGCTGAAGCAGGAGCGGATATCCGCGCCGGAAGATGGCTGGATGCCGGGAATCCTGTCGGAGACGCGCAGTTCAATCGACAAGGCCATCGAAGAGCTGGAGCGTCGGATCGCTGACAACCGCGCGGTGATCGAGGAGAACAAGGCCGCGATCCACAACGCGCTGGAAGATGCTGGGGTGAAGATCGCGCGGGAACAGCTCGACCTGTTGCTCGACAGCGTACTGGGCGGCGACCTGTTGAAGCTCGTAGCGGCGTTTGAGGCGGCCAGCGGTATCGACCGCCGCCTCGGCGAGTTGCTGGAGGCGTCTTCGGATAACCCGAAAACCGCCCGGCGCTATTTCGCCATGCATGCCTCACTGTTCGCCATGCTGCTGCATGCGCAGGACGCACTGATTGAGAATATCGACGGCGAATACATGGTGAAGCTGCAGGCGATCCTGACCGACATCCGCCAGGCCAGAAAGGAAACCTATCGCCTTCTGGCTGGTGAGAACCGTCCGGATCAGCAACGCGCGCTAGATGCCAACCTCAAGGCTCAGAACTTCGCGGAGAAGGCGGCCAGCGTTTATCAGGACTATCTCCAGGCGCAACGCAAGCAACTTGTGGAGGCGCGCCAACGCACCATCCGTGACCTGCGCATTGCCGACAACACTTACCGCACGGTGGAAGCGAGCTTCCAGCTCCGCGCGCTGATGCAGAATTCCCGCGCCACGTTCGAGGCGATCCGGCGGCTGGAAGCGCCGGGTTTCGAGCAGATCTTTCGCAATGAAAGCTTGCGCAAGGAGTTTGAGCAACTCACCCGCGAGCTTGCGCCAAGCTCATGAAAACCACACGGCCGCTAGCCCGAGAAAAGCGAAAAAGCCGACAACATCGGTTACGGTCGTAACGAATACGCTGGAGGCAATCGCTGGGTCGATACCGAGCTTATCCAGCACCAGCGGAACGAGAATGCCCGCCAGCGCCGCGACAAACATGTTCACGATCATTGCAATCGCGATGATCACGCCGAGTTCACCCGAACCGAACCAGATCAGCACCGCAACGGCCAGCAGCGCGGCGAACAGCAGGCCGTTGATCAGGCCCACCAGAAGCTCGCGTCCAACAACGCGCATGGTGTTGACCGCCGTGATGTCCTTCATCGCAAGTGCGCGCACCGCCACGGTCATGGTCTGCGTACCAGCGTTGCCGCCCATGGATGCCACAATGGGCATGAGGATCGCCAGCGCCACCCGCTGCTCGATGGTAGCATCGAACAACCCGATCACGATGGATGCGAGGATGGCGGTCAGCAGGTTGACGAACAGCCAGGTGAACCGGCTTCCGACGATCTGCATGAAGTTTTCGGTGATGGCCTCGTCGCTGACGCCCGCGAGCCGGAAGATATCCTCTCCGGCCTCCTCCTGAATGACCTCGACGACATCGTCTGCGGTGATGATGCCGACGAGGCGGCGATCCTCGTCGACGACAGGCGCGGAGAGCAGGTTGTACCGCTCGAAATCACGCGCGACCTCTTCCTGGTCCTGTGACGCAGAAAATGTGTGAACGTCGGTCTTCGTGAGTTCGCTGATAAGCGTCGGCCGGCGGCTGCGCAGCAGGTAGCTGAGGGACACGACCCCGATCAGGTGAAAGGCTGGGTCGATCACGTACAGCTCGGAAAAGCTGTCGGGCAGTTCATGCGCCTCGCGCATATAATCAATGGTCTGACCCACTGACCAAAAGGGCGGCACCGCCACGAAGTCCGCCTGCATCAGACGGCCAGCGGTATCCTCCGGGTAGTCAAGCGAGCGCCGCAGCCGGGCACGGTCGATCCGCGAGACCTTGGACAGGATCTCGATCTGCTCGTTTTCTTCCAGGTCTTCGAGCAGATAGACGGCATCGTCGCTATCCAGTTCCCCAACCACCTCCGCGAGTTGGTCGGCAGGCATTTCCTTGACGAGTTCGTCGCGGATCGGCTCCTGAAGTTCTGAAAACATCTCCGCCGGCAGATCGGAGCCTAAATCCCTGATCAGCGCTATGCGCAATTCGGGGCGCAAGAACTCAATGAGGTCTGCGAGGTCAGCTGCGCGGAGTTCCAGCGTGAGCGCCCGCGCGGCTTCACTCTCCTGGCGCTCAAGAGCCTCGGACACGGCGTGAACGAACGCGGGCCCAAGCAAGTCGTCTTGCCCCGGCGCTTCGGCGAGTTCGTCGAGTGTGCCTTGGCTCTGCATGGCCGGCATCCTGTGAAAGATTTTCGGGCGGAAGCGAGGCGCGCCAATCCGGACGCGCAATACCGAACTCTGGGCAAGGTGGGTCGAGCCGTAGCGCAAAATCGGATGTCGCGCCAGCGCTGCGGGCTCGCTGGGGCCGACCGCTGTGCATGACCCGCATTTTGCGCTTCACACGGGCGACGAGATGCTAACCTTGCTCGCCCATATCGCTGTTGCGCTTGTCGTCTCGGACCTTGTGCGCGTGATCCTGAAGCTGGCGGCGAACGGCGTTAAAGGCATCGCGCATCGCCAGATACACATCGTCGTGCTGGTGGCTCTCGTCCGTGCTGCTGTGACCGACGAAAAACGCCTTGCCGGGGACGTTTGCCTCGACCGTGACAAGGAATTTCTTGCCTTTCCGGTGGCCGGAGATCAGTTCCACCGTGACGCGGCAGCTCACCAGGCGGTCAAAGACTTGCTTGAGCTTCTCGATATGCTCATGAATGCGATTCTCGACCGCTTCGGAGCTGTCTACATGGCGGAAAGCGATTTCGACAGGCACGTCCATTCCTGTTTCCCTCCCGTGTTGTCATTGCGTGAGCGAGAGACTGAGGAGCGCTATTCGGCGGCTGTTCGCAGCGGCTGCGCTCCGGGCGAAAAGCGGGTGATCAGCCGTTCGGCCAACTCTGCTATATCGTCTTTCAGCCGGGTAAAGCCCGGTTTGATCTCAAAGGTTTGTTCGCAGACATAAAGCGCGCGGTTGATCTCGATCTGCAGCGCGTGAATGTGATCTGCCGGGCGACCATAAAATTCGGTGATATGTCCGCCAGCATAGGGTTTGTTCAGGCCGACGCGATAACCCATCATGCTAAAAGCCGTTACGGCGAAGTCAACCAGATCGCGCGCGCAGGAGCCGCCAAAGCGGTCGCCGAGCACGATGTCATACGGCGGGACGCCCGGAGCCTCGCCGAGATGCGAGGGCATCGAGTGACAGTCGATCAAGAATGCGCGGCCGAAGCTTTTCCGCTTTTCCTGGATCAATTTTCCAAGCGTTGCATGATAGGGCTGATAAAGCCGTTCGACGCGCGCGAGACCTACGCCCAAGGGCAGTGGGCCAGCGTAAATCTCCTCATTTTCGTTGACAAGGCGCGGGATCGTGCCGAGCCCGCCGGTCACGCGTAGCGAGCTGGAGTTGGCGTAATCAGGTATCTTTTCTGCGAAAAGTGACGGGTCCAGTTCGTAGGGCTGGCGGTTCAGGTCCAGATAAGCGCGAGGGAAGCGCGCGCACATCAACGTTGCGCCCTTATCGACAACCGTGGCGAAGAGCTTGTCGACAAACAGGTCTTCCGACATACGCAGCGCCTGCGGGCTGAGTTGCGATGTCTTGGTGAAGATGGACGGATAAACCCGCCCGCTGTGCGGTGAGTTGAAAATGAATGGTGTGGCGAGCGCGGCCGGTCGCTCCACGATGAAGGGAGGGTTAAGCTCTGTCTCGATGCAGCCAAGTTCGCGTTCGAGCCATCGCGCGGGCGTCATGAAACGGGATATCAACATGGGCTGGGCACACAACTGTTGCTGCGGCTCAGGAAGTTGTGCGTCGCCGGGTTGTTGCCGCTGTGGGACAACCGGGCCGGTCGTTTTCTATGCACCGTGATCTCCCTCCGCGCGATAGGCGTAGCTAAGCGGCTGCTTCTTAGGGCTAGTATAGGATGCGTGGAAGCGTGCGCAAGATTGCCTTTCGGTTGTCAGGAGGCCGACGGATGGCAGCAAATAATGGCTAATCGACCTATAATCCTGTGGTACACGCGCGATCTGCGTCTGAGCGACCATCCGGCGTTGCAAGCGGCGGCGCGGGCCGGCCCGGTCGTTCCAGTGTTTATCCTGAGCGATAACGCCGCGTCGGGCTGGCCGCTCGGTGGTGCAAGCCGGTGGTGGTTGGCGCAGAGCCTGCGCTCGCTGGCAAATGATCTCGCTGCGAGGGGCGCCGAGCTGATACTGCGACGCGGCGACCCTGCGGCGATTCTGCCGGCGCTGGCGAACGAGGTTGGTGCAGAGGCGGTTTATTGGTCGCGCGCCTATGAGCCGGATCTGATTCGCGTTCAGGAGGAGGCCCGCACGGCGCTTGACTCCGCTGGCGTTGCGGTCAAGCGGTTTGGCGGACGCATCCTTTACGAGCCGGAAAACGTCGCGACCAAAGACGGTGCGCCCTACAAGGTGTTCACCCCATTTTACAAGGCGATCCTCGCGCGCGGTGGCCCGTTCGAGCCGTTGGCCGCGCCGGAGCAGATCGCGGCCCCTGACAACTGGCCGCAGAGCGATAACCCGGAGACTTGGGGGCTGGAGCCGACCAAGCCGGATTGGGCCGGCGGCCTGCGCACCACCTGGGCGCCGGGCGAGCACGGCGCACGCGAGCGCCTGTCGTGGTTCTGCGATGAAGCCGTTGCCGCGTATGACGAAATGCGCGATCGCCCGGACATCGACGGCACCTCGCGCATGTCGCCGCATCTGACCTGGGGCGAAATCAGCCCGCGCCAAATTTGGCATACCGCCCAGGCGCGCGCTGCCTCCGGTGGGGCGAAGGGCGTCGAGTCCTTCCTCAGCGAGGTGGTCTGGCGCGAGTTCTCCTATCACATGTTGTTTCACTGGCCGGATTTGCCGGACACATCCTGGCGTGAGGCGTTCCGCGACTTTCCCTGGGATGACGACCAGAAGGCACTGTCGGCCTGGCAGCGCGGCCAGACCGGCTACCCAATCGTGGATGCGGCCATGCGCCAACTTTACGAGATTGGCTGGATGCACAATCGCTGCCGGATGATCGCCGCTTCCTTCCTCATCAAAGACCTGCTCATCCCCTGGCAGCGCGGTGAAGAATGGTTCTGGGATACGTTGGTGGATGCCGATCTCGCCAGTAATGCTGCCGGCTGGCAGTGGGCCGCCGGTTCTGGCGCTGATGCGGCGCCCTATTTCCGGATTTTCAATCCGGTCAAGCAGGGTGAGCGCTTCGACCCTCAGGGCGATTACGTGCGGCGATACGTGCCGGAGTTGGCCAAAATGCCTGCTAGACATATCCATGCCCCATGGACCGCTCCGGAAAGCGTATTGCGCGACGCCGGCGTGCGGCTGGGTGAGAGCTACCCAGGGCCAATGGTTGATCACGGTGAGGCCCGCAAGCGCGCGCTTGCCGCTTTCCAGCGGATCAAGGGTGGTCATTAGCGCTTGCGCTGCATGACGCTACGATAGTATCTGGCAGCCTTGATTGCCGGAACCGTCACATGACCGACACGAGCCCACTCGAGATCCGCGAAAGCACGCCGGATGACCTGAACGCGCTGGAGTTTTTGTATCCTGCCGCCTTTCCGGACGAGGATTTGCTCCCGCTGGTGAAAGCCCTGCTCCATGATGTGCCAGGCATCCTCTCGCTGGTCGCCACGCTCGATTCCGCTGTCGTTGGTCATATTGTTTTCACCCCCTGTCGCATCGCGGATGGGCCGGAGAACGTCGCGCTGCTCGGGCCGGTTGCCGTTGCGCCTGACCGCCAGCGGCGGGGCGTCGGAACCACGCTCATTCTCGCGGGGCGAGAGCGGCTAGCGCGGGCCGGCGTGGCCCGCATCTTCACGCTCGGTGATCCAGGCTACTACGCCCTTGCTGGCTTCGCTCCTGAGCTGGATGTGATCACGCCCTATCCGCTACCCGAGGAATGGCGCGGCGCGTGGCAGTCGATGAGCCTCATTGAAATCCCGCTCAAAGGCGCATTGTTGGTGCCCGGGCCGTGGCGTCGTCCGGCGCTATGGGCGCCTTAGCCGGGACCGACGTCGCTTCACGTCAAATTCTTCCTATTCGGGCTCTGTTGTGCCAAAACGTGGCGGGGCGCGCAGTCATGCACGCAGGGTGCCGCCGGGCGATGGGGGAGCAGGAAGATGACCGACGGACGGGCGACCGCGTACACCGCTTGGGGGCGGGTGATCGACTATCTTTTCGGGCGCAACGCGCTCATCGGCATAGCGTCGTTATTGCTGTTGCTCATCTCCGGCTATGCGACTTGGGTCGGCATGACCGACTTCATTGTCGGCGTGCAGACTGAAGGTGCGGTGGACCAGGCACGCGATATCGGCGGGCTGTCGGTCACAAACGAAGTGCTGATCACGCTTGTCGTCGTCACACTGACATTCCTGATGTGGCTGGCGCTGCGCGAGACATTCGGAGCGCAGCGACGCTGGAGCGAGCGGCTCATCACCTTCCCGCTCTACATCTTTTTGCTGCTGTGGTCGGTCGGGTTCGGCTACGGTTTCTGGTGGAGCCTGATCGCCGGGACAGAAGCGACGCGGACCAGCCTTGCCGCGCTTCAGGAGGATGCCCGCGCCGCTGGTGGGTCGGTATCGGCGCGGCTCGACGCGGTTCAGGTGCAGCTTGACAGCGTCGTCGCCTGGTCGGAAACGCAGATGCAGCGCGAAGAGACGACGGGCGGAAGCTGCGGGCGACCCTCCGGCGCTGGGCGCGGACCGCTTTATGCGGCGCGTGAGGGCGTCCGCGATTCCGTTGCTTCGGTGCGCCAAAGCATCGCGCAGTCGTGGATTACGCCGGTCCAGCAAGACATCATGGAGCTGCGCCAGAGCGCGACAAACCTTTCTGGCGAGACGTTTGCCGAGCGCCAGCGCGCCTTCGAGCAGCGTGCTCAGGACATCCGTAGCCGCGCCCGCAGCATCGCCGCGCGCAGCAACGAACTGGGCGCGTCCTACGCCGCGGAGATGCGCGCGCTCGCGAGCGTCGTCTCGATCCCGCCGGGCAAGGCCGGGTTTTCCTGTTATGATCCAACGCTCGCGGAGCGCCTGCGACAGGCGGCCGATCAGGCCGATGAGCCGGTTGTGCTCAATTTGCGCACGGCGGAGTTTACCGAAGGGCCGGCGGGCGTCGCCAACGCGATACGGCAGCTTTGGACGAATATCGGCGCGTATCTGTCCGGGCTCATTGACTTCGTCGGATCAGGCTTCAACCTGCCGGAGAATGGCGTGGATCCTGCGCCTGCTGGCCTTACCGGACGAGACTTGATCGCGCTGCTGGCCGCAATCGGCGTGGACCTCGGGCTGTTCGCACTCATGGTCCTCAATCCGCCAGCCACGCCGCCGACGCGCCGAGATGCGCTCGCGGCCTCGCAAGCGCGCCTGCATATGCCCACTGCCACGGTGGTGCGCCAACTCAGCGCCGCGCTGGAAACCGCGATTGCCCGCGCGCCAGATGCCGATCTGGAATGGGTGCGCCGCCACCTCGTTCATCATCGCGGCACGTCCTACCTCGTGATCCCGAATCTTTATAGTTGTCAGGACGATCGGAACGAAGAATTGCGTGCGCTCGCCATGAACCAGCTGGCCGGGGTTTTGGATGACCTGAAACTCGTGGTTGCGCTCACTGAGAATGAACTCAAGGATTTCGGCAAGGAAGAGCAGCGTTCCAGCTTCACGGATCTCGGCCCCTATCGTGACGAATGGCGAGAGCAGCACGGCCCACGCGCCAAGCCCGCGCCGGAGGAGGTGCCGCCGCTTCAGCGCAATCATGGTCTGTTGTCCAAGGCCGAGCGCGCGCTCGACATTGCCGGCTGGAGCGATTATGCCAAGCGCGATGTGGAGATTTACAAGCTCGTGGACACCGAAGGGCTAACCCCGCTGCTCGTGCTGCTCAACGAGGCGACGCTTGAAAAGGGCAAAGAGTCCGCTCAAGCTGCCACAGAGGAGTATGAGGCCGCCAACAACCGCCGGGAAGAGAACCGTGGCAGGCTGAGCGGCGATGTCGCCGGGCTGCTTGATCGCAAGCCGGGCGATTGACGGCCCGCGCTGGCCGTGGCGCACAAAAAGATGGCAACACGCATCGACCTGAACGCCGATATCGGCGAGAGCTATGGCCCCTGGCGGCTGGCCGACGACAATGCAATCATGGATTGCGTCAGTTCGGTCAACATCGCCTGCGGCGGCCATGCGGGCGACCCCGACACGATCGTTGCCACCGTGACCGAAGCGCAGGCACGCGGCCTCGGTATCGGCGCGCATCCCGGCTATGACGACAAGCAGGGCTTCGGCCGGCGCGTGATCGCCATGACCACCGCCGAGATCGAACGCATGATCGCCTATCAGATCGGCGGGCTGGCCGCCTGCGCCGCGCTGGTGGGCGCGCGCGTCGATCACATCAAGGCGCACGGGGCGCTGGCCAATCTTGCCGCGCGCGATCCGGACGTGGCCGGGGCCGTGGCGCGGGCGGCGCACGCCGTAGCGCCAGACGCCTGGCTGCTGGCGATCGCGGGCACCGAGATCGAGCGGGTCGGTGAGGAGGCGGGCCTTCGCGTCGCGCGGGAGATTTTTGCCGACCGGGCCTATGATGAGGACGGCCACCTGATGCCGCGCGGGACTGCTGGCGCGGTGCTGACCGATCCGGATTTCATCGCCGCGCGGGTCATCGCCATGCTCGACGCGGGCGCGCTGATTACCGAGTCCGGCAGGCCGTTGCCAACGCCCATCGACAGCATCTGTATTCACAGCGATACGCCCGGCGCGCTGCCGATCGTGCAGAAGGTGCGCGTTAAGCTGGACGCGGCGGGCTACAAGATCTTGCCGTTTTCGCGCGGGGATGCGTCATGAACGGGCTGGACGGGGCGCACATACGCGATGCGGGCGAGGCGGCGCTGTCGATCGAGCTGGGTGAGGGGATCAGTCCGGCGGTCCATGAGCGGGTGCTTGCGCTCGACCAAGCGATTAACGCGGCCGAGATCGACGGCGTGCGCGAAACCGTGCCGAGCTACCGCGCGCTGCTCGTCATCTACGATCCCGAGCGAACTGAGCGGGAAGCGCTACTCGCGCGGGTCGATGCGCTGGCGCTGGATGCCGTGGCGCTGCACCCGAGCGCATGGTTGGTTCCGGCCTGTTTCGATGGCGATCACGCCTCCGACCTAAGCGCAGTGGCCGCACAAATCGGCTTGCCGCCGTGCGAGATCGTCGCCACGCTGACCGCCACGCCCTTGCGGCTGTACATGTACGGTTTTGCGCCGGGTTTCGCTTATCTCGGTGGGTTAGACGAGCGATTGGCGATCCCGCGACGCGCGACGCCGCGTGCTTCCATGCCAGCAGGCAGCGTGATGATCGCGGGCGGGCAGGCAAGCATCGCGTCTGTGTCGATGCCAACGGGCTGGTATGTCGTCGGTTGCACGCCAGTCCAGATGTTTTCGCCCGAGTGCGAGCCAATGGTGCCGTTTCAGCCAGGTGACACGATCCGGTTGCGGGCCATTTCCCGCGCCGAATTCGAGGTGCTGACCTCGTCGCACGCGCTCGCCATTGAGCGCATAGAGCTATGAGTCTGCGCGTCGTCGCGGCTGGGCCGGGCTTGAGCATTCAGGATGCGGGCCGGGCAGGCTATCTGCGCTACGGCGTGTCGGAATCCGGACCGATGGACTGGGCCGCGCATGAGCTGGCCAATCGGCTTGTCGGCAATGCGCCGGGCGCGGCGGCGCTCGAGATCGGGCCAGGCGGCGCGCGGTTCGCTGCGCAGGCGGCGGTGGCGGTGGCTGTCGCGGGTACTGGCTTTCAGGTCAAGGTTGATGGCGAGGGATATGTTGTACCGGTCGCGGGCGCTTTGGCGGAAGGCCAGGAGATCGAGGTGCGGCCCGGGCGCGCCGGTATGTGGGCCTATCTGGCGCTCGGTGGCGGCATCGACGCGCCTGAGGTGCTCGGCTCCGCCGCTTACCATGCCCGCGCAGGTCTTGGTCATCGCCTAGAGGCGGGGGATATACTGAATCCGCGTGCACAAGGTTCGCTCCCGTTCGGCCTTGCCTCCTATGCCGATCCGCTTGAGGGCTTGCCTGCCGGCCCGCTAGGCGTCGTGGCGGGTCCGCAGGAGCAGATGTTCTCCGACGAGATGAAAGCGCGGCTCACAGAAGCCAAATGGCGCGTTTCCCCGCGCGCCGATCGCATGGGCTATTGCCTCGACGGCCCGCAGCTGGCGGCCCAGCGCGGCAGCGATATTGTTTCTGAAGGCATTGTAATGGGCAGTATCCAGGTGCCGGGCAACGGCCAGCCGATCGTGCTGATGGCGGACCGGCAGCCTACCGGCGGCTATTCGAAGATCGGCGTGGTGTGTCGTGCCGATGTTCGTCGGCTTGCGCAGACCCGGCCGTGCGAAGCGGTGTCGTTCGCGTGGATCACGGTGGAGGAGGCGGTCGCGCGGCTGCGCCGTGTGCGTGAGATGCTGAACGCCCCGTCGCGCCTTTTGGCCGAAGCGCCATCGGCGGAGCGGCTGCTGCGCGCCAATCTGATCAGCGGCGTGACAGGCGCGGACCCGGACTGAGCGTCAGGACGCGCCGGGTGGGATATCGAATATGACCTCATTGCGGCGCAAAAAGCTCGGGGTGAACGGGTCGTTGTAGTAGCCAAATTCCGGGGGGCCCACCGCGGTCAGGCCC
>CAYVFK010000003.1:0-33849 GCA_964450925.1 uncultured Hyphomicrobiaceae bacterium
CGCTTTATGCCGGGCCGCTGGCGCTGGCGCTGCTGCTCGGTCTGCTGGCGCTGACCTGGTATCGCGAGGGGCGCTAAAGCGCGATCCGAAAAGTGGGAACCGGTTTTCGGATAACTCGCGCGCGAAAAAAGCGCGATCCGAAAAGTGGGAACCGGTTTTCAGATAACTCGCGCGGATCGGCGCTCCAGGCGCTGGCTCGCACATTGTTGGCAAAATGAGCGGCCCAATTCACCGCGCTTTTCCATTTTTCATGTTCATTGGCACAATCTGCAATCAGAGGTTGTTCCATGGACATCGCTTATGTCGTCACGCACTTTCCTGTGCTGTCTGAAACTTTCATCGGCGATGAGATCCGCGCCATGCAGGCGCGCGGGCACACGATCACGCTCGTCGCAATGACGCTGGCCACGCAGGCGGGACAGGACGTTGACGCCACGCTCGCCGACAACGCAATCCGCCTGCCCAGCATCCGCACGCGCAGCGCTGTCTCGCGTCCCTCCGCCTTCGCCGGCGCGACGCGTGCGCTCTCGTTCATGCGTGGGCAACAGATGCTGCCGCGGCGCTCGCTGCTGTGGAACGCGGCCAAGATCGCGGGCGTTATCCGTGATGCGGGCTGCCAGCACGTTCACGCTCATTTCGCTGGGGGCGCAGCGGCCCATGCCATCGTGGCGGCGCGTCTGGCGGGCCTGAGCGTTTCCTTCATCGGACACGGCCACGACGTCTATGCCGAGCCTGAGGATTTGGCCGCCAAGCTCGCCCATGCCGATTTCGCGCTCGCCCCCTGCGAGGACATGGCCCGCGACCTGAGCGCGATGGCGCCGACTGCGGTCGTGCGCGTCGTTCCGTGCGGGATCGACGTCGACCAGTTCGCCTTTGCCGCGCGCGCCCACAACGGCAAGCTGCTGTTCATCGGCCGACTGGTCGCGCAGAAAGGCGTGGACGACTTGCTGCATGCGCTGGCTGACCCTTCTGTGCCGCAAAGCGTTGCTCTGGATATCGTCGGCGACGGCCCCGCGCGCGCCAAGTTCGAGGAACTGACCCGCAAGCTTGGCGTGGAGGACCGCGTGCGCTTCCTCGGCGCGCGCCAGCGCGACTGGTTTCGTGAACATGGCGGCGGCTATCTGGCATTAGCCGCGCCATTCAAGGATGGGCCAAACGGCGAGCGCGATAGTGGCCCGCTGGTCGTCAAGGAAGCGATGGCAATGGGCCTGCCTGTGATCTCGACGCACTACATGGGCGTGAAGGAGATGATCCTGCCGGGGATGGGATTGCTGGTTGATCCGGGCGATCGGCGCGAATTGGCCATGGCGCTGGCCGCTGCGGCCGGTTGGAGCGCAGGCCAGCGCGAGACGATCACGCGGCTGGCCCGCAAGCATGTGGAGCGTAATTTCACGCTCAAGGCGCAGGCGGCATCGCTCACCCAGTTGATGGAGGCGGCGCAGCGCGGGGCTCTGACCGCGCGGCAGCCGCACGAAACCCGCCAGCCAGTGTGAGTCGATCAGCTTGCAGCGAGGCTCTCGGCGATCTCGCTGACCACCTCATCGATCAGCTTGTTGTCCTCACCCTCAGCCATGACGCGGATCACTGGTTCTGTACCCGACGGACGGATGACCAGGCGGCCCTGTCCGTTCAGCCGCGCTTGCGCGCCCGCGATCACCTTTTTCACGCGCGGCCGGTCCAGCGGTTTGCCGCCCGCGGTGCGCACGCTGCGTGTCACCTGGGGCACGGGTTCGAATGCGCGGCTCAGGGCGCTCATCTTGCTGCCTTCCTCAACGAGACAGGCCAGCACCTGCAGCGCGGACACCAATCCGTCGCCGGTCGTGGCGTAATCCAACAAGACAATATGACCCGACGCCTCGCCCCCGAGATTGGCCTCGCGCTTGCGCATTTCAGCGATCACGTTGCGGTCGCCAACTGGCACGCGCACCAGATTCAGGCCGATCCCTCGAAGGTATCGCTCGAAACCGAGATTCGACATCACCGTGGCCACGACATCGGCGCTGGCCAGCCGGCCGCGCGCCTTCCACGACCGCGCAATCAGAGCCATCAGCTGGTCGCCATCCACTGGCGCGCCGGCCTCGTCGCACACGATCAGCCGATCAGCATCGCCATCGAGCGCGATACCGAGATCAGCGCGCACCTCGCGCACCTTCTCCGCCATGATTTCCGGGTTGTTAGAGCCGCTTTTCTCGTTGATGTTGGTGCCGTCGGGGTCCGCGCCGATCCGCACGATCTCCGCGCCCAGTTCCCAAAGCGCCTGAGGCACGACCTTGTAGGACGCCCCATTGGCGCAATCCACAACGATGCGCAGTCCCTCCAGCGTCAGATCACGCGGGAACGTACGTTTGGCGAACTCGATGTAACGCTCCTGCGCACCCTCGACGCGGCGGGCGCGGCCCATCTCGGCCGGGCGCACCAGGTTGTCCGCCTCTGGCTGCTCGACCGCCGCTTCGATCTGTTCTTGCACGCAATCAGCCAGCTTGAAGCCGTCCGCGCCGAAAAATTTCAGGCCATTATCTTCGAACGGATTGTGCGAGGCGGAGATCATCACGCCCAGATCGGCGCGCATCGACCGCGTCAGCATCGCGACAGCGGGCGTCGGCATCGGGCCAAGCTGAAACACATCCATCCCGACGGCGGTGAAACCTGCGACGAGCGCTGCCTCGATCGAATAGCCCGACAGGCGCGTGTCCTTGCCGATCACGACGCGCGGGCGATGGCCCTTGCCCCGAGAGGCGAGGCCGGCCGACATCGCGATCTTCAGGATGGTGCCCGGCGCCATCCGGCCGGCGTTCGCCTCGCCGCGAATACCATCGGTCCCAAAATATTTGCCGGTCATGCTCATTCCCCCGCGAGCTGCGGCTGCGCCGCCTCGTGCTGAACGAGATGTCGCTCCCAAGCGAGCGCACACGTAACGATGGCTTCGAGGTCATCGAGACGGGGCCGCCAGCCGAGTGTTGCGCGCGCCTTCTCTGCATTCGCGACGAGCGCAACAGGATCGCCACGGCGTCGCTCACCGACCGTCACCGGGAAATCGACGCCTGAGACCTTCTTGACCGCCGCAATCACTTCGTTCACCGAGAATCCGTGACCATAGCCGCAATTGAACACGTCCGAAGCTCCGCCGCCGCGCAGATAGCGCAGCGCACACATATGGGCTGACGACAAATCCGAGACGTGGATGTAATCGCGGATGCAAGTGCCGTCCGGCGTGGGATAGTTCGTGCCGAATATGCTGACCCCGGGACGGTGGCCCGTGGCAGCCTCGCAGGCGACTTTAATCAGATGGGTCGCGCCCGCAGTTGACTGTCCCGCCCTACCAGCCGGGTCGGCGCCCGCGACGTTGAAATAGCGCAGGATGGCATAGGCCGGCCCGCCCGCGGCTTCCGTGTCGGCGATGATCCGTTCGCTCATCATCTTGGACGCGCCATAAGGCGAGATCGGCTTAAGCCGTGTGGTTTCATCGACCACGGCGTGCTCGGGCGTGCCGTAGACCGCAGCGGTGGATGAGAAGATCACCCGCGCGACGCCAGCGCGGCTGGCAACCTCCATCAAGTTGCGCAGCACGCAGGTATTGTTGGCGTAATAGGCGAGTGGATTGGTCACCGATTCCGGGACGACGGTAGAGGCAGCGAAGTGCGCGATGTCCTCCACCTCGAAGCGGGCGATCACGTCGCTCAGCAATGCCTGGTCGCCCGCATCGCCAACAACAAGCGGCGCGGCATGCGGAACGGCATGGCGAAAGCCGCTCGAAAGATTGTCCAGCACGACGACCTGCTCGCCGCGGTCGAGCAGATCGAGAACGAAGTGGCTGCCGATATAGCCTGCACCACCTGTAACCAAAATCGACATGTCACCTCCAGAACCGAGCCGATCGGGCGGCGCAGCGACCGCCAGCGGGCGAAACACAATCTTAAGTTGCCGAGCAAACAATATCCAAGGCGCATGAAAAGACGACTTACGAAATGGATATATATTTCGAATGAAATTCCCTAATTTGTTCGGACATAAGAAATAAAGTCTAATCAAAATTTCATATGGCAATTTACAGATATTTTTTTGATTTGATGCAATGTCTGTCTCGAAAAATGAATTTTGGAAAACGCACAATTTTGCGCGTCATATCGTACCTCTTTTCGTTCTAATACGACGCAATCAAAAATAATGATCATTTTTTTTGAAAATACTTCAGGCTTAAAGCCCTCAATAGTGGTGATAGATCATGGATGGCTTGACAGAGGCACAACTTAAGCGCGTATCGCGCGCCAAGCCTGATTTCCGACCCGAGCAGGATCTCCGGCCCAAGCCTGGCCTCACTCGGATCGCTCCTGCGCGTAGAACTGCAGCGCCCGCAACCGCGCAAGCGGGCGCGGTGGAGGAACTGCTGCAACCGGTGGTGCATGTCGTGGAGCATCTCGCCCCGGGTGGCATCGAGACGCTGGCGCGCGATCTGGTGCTTGCAAGCGGCGGGCGCGCACGCATCATCAGCTTGCAGGGCGCGCGTGATGCGCTGGTCGCTGACTGGCCCGTGCTGGCCCCGATCGCCAATGTTGTCGAGGGGCTGAACGCTGGTGTCGGGCTGCGCCCTGCAACACTGCGCCGGTTGGCCCGCAGGTTGCGGGCACTGCGCACGCGCTCGGTGGTGCTTCATCATATCGGGCCTTTACTTTATGGCGGGATAGCAGCGCGCATGGCCGGCGTGCCGCGCGTCATCCACGTCGAGCACGATGTCTGGCACTACGATGCGTACCCGCGCCATCGGCTGCTCACGCGGTTGGCCGAGCGGCTAGTACGGCCGACGCATGTGGTCCTCTCGCAAAGCGCGGCCGATGCGCTGCGCGAAATGCTGCCCCGGCCGCGCATTGACATCATTCCCACAGGCATTGACCTCGCCCGGTTCACGCCGGATGGCCGCGAGGCGGCGCGCTCGACTCTGGGATTATCGCCGGTAGACCGCGGGATCGGCACGGTCGGCAGGCTCGTGCCCGTGAAGGGGCACGCCGACCTGCTGGAGGCTTTCGCCCGCGTGGCGAGTCCGGCGCGGCTCATCATCATCGGCGACGGGCCGGAGATGCCGGCGCTGCGCGATAAAGCGCGTGCGGTTGGGCTCGATGAGCGCGTCACGTTCCTGGGGCACCGCGACGATGTCGCCTGCCTGTTACCGGGGCTGGACGTTTTCGCACTTTCCTCCCATGCGGAAGGATTGCCGCGCTCGCTGCTGGAGGCGCAGGCCTGCGGCGTTCCGGTCGTTGCCACGCGGGTCGGCTCGGTGGCGGACGCGGTGTGCCCGGAGACCGGGTGTCTCGTGCCCCCGGAAAATCCCACTGCAATGGCCGATGCGCTGGCGCAATCGCTTGGCTCCCCACCGGCGATCTCGCCGCGCCGCTTCATTGAGCGCGCTTATGACTGGCACGCCACGCTGGCGGCCTATGCTAGGCTCACGGGAGACGTGGATGTTGGCTGAGACAGTATTTGGCGCAACCGCTGCCGCCTTCGTCTACCATCACGCCGGATATCCGCTGGCGCTGCGGACGCTCGCGCGCTCGCGTCCAGCGCCAGTCCTTCCGCCGCTACCGCGCGCGTTGCCCAGCATCGCTATCATCATGCCGGCGCACAATGAGCAAGCCTTCATCGGGCGGAAGATTGTCAACCTCGCTGCGCTCGATTACCCCCGCGACCGGCTTTCGCTGATCATAGTGCTCGATGGCTGCACCGACCAGACCTACGAGAATGCGCTTGCCGCGCTTGAAGGCCTCGATGATGCCCCGGGCGTTCATCTGCTGCGCTATCGCGACAACCGCGGCAAAGTTGCCGCACTCAATGCGGGGTTCGCCGCAACGCGCGCGGAGATCGTGGCGTTGACCGATGTCTCAGCCGAGTTGCCGAGTGATGCGCTCAAGCGAACCGCAGCCCATTTTGCCGATCCGGATGTTGGCGTGGTCTGCGGAACTTACGCGCTGGCCGCGCCGGGAAGCGAGGGCGAGCGCGCCTATTGGGCTTATCAACGGCGCATTAAGGCAGCCGAAGCGGCGATCGCCGCGCCGATGGGCGCGCATGGGGCCTTCTACGCGTTGCGCCGCGCCCAGGTGGCGCCATTGCCTGAGGACACGATCAACGACGACTTCATCCTGCCGATGGAGGTCGTCGCGCGCGGCTATCGCGCTGTTTACGATGAGGAGATCGCCGTGCACGAGCTGGAGAGCGCCCCGCCGAAACAGGATTTCCGCCGCCGCCAACGCATCGGCGCGGGCAATTTACAGCAGGCTCTTCAACTATGGCGGCTCGCTGATCCGCGCCGACCGGGACTGGCGTTCGTGTTCGCATCGGGCAAGATGCTACGCGCGTTCATGCCATTCCTGCTGGTCTTGCTGCTCGCGTCTATGGCGGTTCTGGCGCTGCAAGGCATAGCGCTGTTTCAGGCGCTGCTTGGGGGCGCGGCGGCGGGCCTCGCCATCGCTGGCTGGGCGATCGAGACGCGGCCACGGTGGCTGCCCAAGCCATTGGCATGGTGGGTCTATCTGGTCGAGGGATATGCCGCTGCGCTGATGGGCAGCATGCGCTATCTTACCGAAGCCAAACGTGGCCCATGGAAGCGGGCCGACAGCGGCCCGCAGCGCCGGAACACGCCAGAATACATCCCACGCTCGGTGTGGTTCAGCAAGCGTGCGCTGGACCTCGGCTGCGGGGCGGCTGCCTTGCTCGTTCTTGTGCTGGTGTTCATTCCTGTCGGCGCGGCGATCAAGCTGAGCAGCCGCGGCCCGATCTTCTACCGGCAGCTTCGTGTGGGGCGGCAGGAGCATGACCGCACGCGACTATTCCAGCTCATTAAGTTCCGCACGATGGTCGTTGACGCCGAGGCGCGCACCGGGCCGGTATGGGCGGCGCAGAACGACCCGCGCATCACACCGATTGGCCGTTTCTTGCGCAAGAGCCGCATCGACGAACTGCCGCAAGCGATCAACGTGCTGCGTGGGGACATGTCTGTTGTTGGCCCGCGCCCCGAGCGGCCAAGCTTCTTCGCCAAGCTGGAAAGCGAGATCCCGTTCTACACCGAGCGCACCTATGGCTTGCGGCCCGGCATCACCGGACTTGCGCAGGTCAGCCAGCACTATGACACCAACATCGAGGATGTGCGCTCGAAGGTAATGTACGACCACGCTTACGCCATGCGGCTGACGCGCTGGCGGAGCTGGCTGGCGACCGATTTGTCCATCATCCTGCGCACGGTAGGCGTCATGGCGATGGGCAAGGGTCAATGAGGCCTAGACTGACCGCGGCCGATGACCATGAGAAGGAGACCAAGATGAGCGAAGCAGCCCTTGATATCGAAACGCTGGCCGAAACGCTCGATACGGATGTGCTGGAGCAACTGGCCGGGACCTTCGAAGTCGAACTGGCACGCTCGTGCGAGACGCTCAGGCAAGCCGCGCAATCGGGAGACCGGAGCGTTGTCCGGCGCGAGGTGCACAGCCTATCAGCAATTTTCGGCCAGTTCGGCGCGCCGGATATCTCGGCCGAACTTCTGGAGGTGAGCCGGAACGGGTCTCATGCCGAAATTTCGAGGCTGGCGGATGAACTGGAAGATCGGGCCGCGCCCCTGCTCAGAGCTTTGAGGGCGGCCCGCGGCTGAGGCCCAAGAGCCATAAGCGCCACACTCTCTTTGCGTGTGTTTGTGAATTAATGCCCTCTTGGATTGCAATTAAGCTCTCACGCGATACAGTGAGGCGCAAGCATATGATTCTCAATGGGCAATCGGAGAGTGCCGTAAGTGACGGTCAGCTTTGAAATTCCCGAAGACATGGACGCTGCGGGTATGCGACGCCTGCGCCCAGAGCTTGAGCGGCTTGCCGACAGCGACGATACCGTTGAACTGGATCTGTCGCGTGTTGATTTTATCGATTCGTCCGGTATCGGCGGGATTGTGTTTCTATACAAGCGTTTGCGGGCCAGCGGCCACGACCTGCGCTTGAGCCGGGTTCGCCCGCAGCCGCGCAAACTGTTCCACAACCTGCGTATGACGCATCTGCTCGCAGGTTAGGCTGGCGCGTAGACGTCTTTTGGCCTGCCGGTGAATTGGCCTGCGGATATGGATAATGACGAGCGCCTCACGCCGGCTCTGCGCCGCGGTCATGATCGCTTGCACGGCACTGCCCGGGCTTCAGGGCTGCGTCTCCTGGCCGAGAGAGGCGCGTGGCGGCATGGCCGAACGCGAGTTTTCCGGCGACCCGGTTCTGCTGGAACTACGTCGCGCGTTCCGCCGACTCGCCGCCGAGGGAGCGCTCAAGACGCGCCCCGCTATGATGCTTGAGGCGCAATTGCTGATGATACGCGCGCACCGGGAATATGCTGGCGGACTGCGTCCTGACTACTGGGACACCGCGCGCGCCGCATGGGCTGCAATGGCGCGGGTCGACCCCTCGATCGGCCACCTCGACGCCACGCCAGCCCCGCGCCCCAACGACCGCAAACCGACCCATGAGGAGATTTTCCAAAATGGTTGAGCGGCGGCCAGAAGTCTTTGCTCGTAGAGCGAGTTTGACATTTGCATCCCGCCGGCTGCCAGTCTCTCGATCGAATGCCAAAACCAAATGTGCCATGCGTATCAATGGGTTGCTAGTTGTCCCGTTGGTCCAGACTTTCGCGCGGGCGGCGGCTGCGAAGGGAGGCAGATGTCTGTATGGGACCACTGGCGCTGCCGCGTTCCTGTTCGCGATGATCTTCGCCGGAGCCGCGCTCGCCCAGAGTGGACCTTGGGCGACTTCCCTGGAACGTGTCGAGACCCCTGGCCTGGCAAACCCGCGCCTGACGCCGGGCGATATCCTCGCGCTGATCATGCCCGGCGAGAGCGCGCTCACCGGGGAATTTCAACTGGACCGCACAGGCCGCATTCTGCTTCCCGAAATTGGCGCGGTGACGTTGGCGGGGGAAAGCCTGGATGGTGCGCGCGCGGCGCTGCGCGAGGCGCTTGGCGCGGCCTACAAGAATGTCGAGCGCCTGCGCGTTATCCTGAAGGAGCAGCGCCTGCTCGTTCAGGTCGGCGGCTATGTCAACAATCCTGGCGAAGTCGACCTGCCAGCGGGTGCGAATGTGCAAAACGCCATCACGGCGGCGGGCGGACTGGCGGAAGGCGCGCAACTCGACCGCTTACATGTCCAGCGTGGCAGCGAGCGCATCCCATTTGACTACAAGGCATTTCTCGACACCGGCAACGCCGAGCTTCTTCCAGATCTCCAGCCGCTGGATATCATATTCGTGCCTGCATCGCCGGTCACCGGCAATGTCTTCGTCGATTTCGACGGGCGAGACCTGGCAGAAGCCGGAGACGCCGCGGACGAAGGCTCCGCCGTGCGGGTTTTCGGCGAAGTCAACAATCCTGCGTCCTATGCGTTCAAGCCAGGTATCAGCGTGGTGGACATGCTGCTGCGCGCGGGCGGAGTCACGCGCTATGCATCGGTTGAGCAAATCCGCATCCTCACGGGGAGCGAACCTGTCAGCTTCGATCTGCAGGCCTATCTGGACAGCGGCGACAACGCGCTCATGCCCGCCCTTCAGCCCGGCGCGACCATCTTCGTGCCGCGTGAAAGCGAGGAAGTGAAGCGCGGCGCGCGCACGATCTATATCATGGGCCAAGTTGCCAGCCCCGGCGCCTACGAGGCTCAGGCCGACACCACATTCATGGAACTGCTGGCCAATGCTGGCGGGCCGAACCGCTTCGCCAACACGCGGCAAATCCGCATCATCCGCGTCGGCGGCGGCGTTGAGAAATTCGACCTGCAATCCTACACGGAGACAGGCTCACCCGACCTGCCCGAAATTGCGCCGGGCGACGCCATCTTCATCCCGGAAAAGATCGAGAAAACCGAACCTTCCTGGCTCAGTGTGCCGCCGAGCCGTGCCGTACAGGTGATCGGGGCGGTCAAGCGGCCAGGGCGGTTCGAGTGGTCCGACGAGATGTCGCTGTTCGATCTACTCGCGCAAGCGGGGGGACCGACCTCGCAGGCCGATCTCGCCAATCTGCGTATCGTCGATCGCGGCGCGACCATCGCCCAGAGCCGCGCTTTCGACTTCGACCGCTTCATTGAGAAAGGCGGAGCGCTGTCGCAGGTCCCAGATGTTTCAGCGGGAACCGTGATCATGGTGCCAGAGCTTCCAACCGACCCCAATGACAACAAGGCGCAATGGGTGCGCCTGTCGAACGATCGCACCATCTACATCATGGGCGAGGTGGGGCGGCCAGGCCGCTATGCCTTCAATTCGTCGATGGGCCTGCTCGATATTCTGACCGCCGCCGACGGGCCGACACAAAAAGCCGATCTGCGCAACATCCGGGTCTCCCGGCGGGATAAGCGTTATCCGGACATCCGGCGTGTCAATCTGGAGCGCTACTTCCTCACCGGCGATCCGCACCTGCTCCCGAGCGTCAGTACAGGCGATGTGATTTTTGTGCCCAATGAGGACGCAAGGCTGCTGGACGAGCCGCTGGCCGATCAGGTCCGCATTCTGGGCGCGGTCGCCAAGCCCGGTCACTACCGCTACAGCGAGTTCATGACGATCCTCGATCTTTTGGCGGCGGCTGGCGGGCCGACCCCCACCGCGCTGCAAAGCCGCATTCTGGTGGTCAACATGAGCCCGCACGAACCCCAGGCGTCCTATTTCGATCTGCTGAAATTTGCCAAGACCGCCGACATTTCGCGCCTGCCGGTGATCCGTCCGGGAGATACGATTTACGTGCCGGAAGAGACCGAGGGCGATCTGCAGAAAGCCGCCGACACCATGCGCAACATCATGGCGATCCTGCAGCCCTATGAGTTCTTTAAACCAAGCGAGTAGTTTCGATGCTCGACCCGTGGCAACCGCTAGTCCGCAAACTGGCGCTGACGAACTGGGGCGAGGGGCAACGCATGACCGCGCTGGCGGGAATCGATGAGCAAAGCGGCGTTTCCACACTCTGCGCGGAATTGGCGGCCTTTTCCGCACGCTCGGGCCGGCGAACGGCGCTGCTGGAAATGGCGCGCCCGATCGATCAGGCAAGCGAAGGCTGGCGGCTCGACACCGCGCCGGACAAAGCAATCGCGCGAGATGACGCCGGATTTGATCGGATCGCGATTGCCTGCGCCGAAGACGGCCAGAGTCTGAGCGACATTAGCCTTCTGCGCAGCGGCATTGAGCAACTCGGTGGTTACGACACGCTGGTCGCCGATGTCGCGCCGCTGCGCGAGATCGGCACGCGCGCGGTAGACGGCCCTGCCGCAGCAGCGGCCTGCGGGCGGATATATCTCGTCCCCCTTGCAGGCCAGATCGATCGCGCCGCCCTGGCATCCACGGTCGGCCTCCTCAACGCAAGCCATATCGAGCTTGCCGGGCTCATCCTCAACGACCGCTTCAACCCATCCCTGGCGGCGGAACTGGCCCGCGAAGCCGAGCGGCTGCGGATCATCTCGCCACGACTGAGCCGATGGCTCGCCCGAAAGGCGTATTCCAGCCGGTTTCTTTCGGAGCGGACATGATCTGGCAGCTTCTCGACAGTCGCGTCATTGGTGGGATCGAGCGGCACGTCGAACTCATCACACGACATCTGATCGCGCGCAGCGCTCAGGCGAAGGTGGTGTTACTCGCGGCCTATGCGGACCATCCGAGCTTCGCCTTGTTCCGCGATGCGGGTCTGCCAGTAGAACGGCTTGATGGGAGCGTCGGCGGGCTGCTGCGCGCGGTGCGGATCGAGCGTCCGGCGCTCATCCATGCGCATGGCTATCGCGCTAACATCCTTGCGCGGCTGGTCCGCCTGCTGACACGCACCCCGGTCATCACCTCATACCACGCCGGCCTGCGCGAGCCATTCCCGGTGGGCCTGTATCAGCGGCTTGACGAGTGGAGCGGGCTGCTCGCGCCGCGCATCGCAGTCAGCCAGGATATCGCGCGCAGCCTGCCTTACCCCGCGGCGCTTGTGGAGAATTTCGTCGAGATGCCGCCGGATCCGCCGCCACCCGGCTCGCGCATCATCTTCGTCGGACGCCTGGTGCGCGAGAAGGGCGCGGACCTGTTCTGCGCGTTGGCGCGGCGCATCGGCGGCGATAGCTGGCATATTTTCGGTGATGGACCACTGCGCGACCAACTCGAAGCGGAATATGGCCGCGAGATTGTTTTCCATGGCTTCACGCGTGACCCGGAAACGATCTGGGCGGATGCGGGCTTGCTGGTTATGCCCTCGCGCGCCGAAGGGCTGCCAATGGCGGCACTGGAAGCGATCGCTCGCGGTGTGCCTGTCGTTGCGGCGCATGTCGGCGGGCTACCGCGCGTGGTCGTGCCGGGCGTGTCCGGCTGGCTGTTCGACGCGGAAGACTCGCGCGCAGCCGGGGAGGCGATCCATGCGTGGCGGGAACTGGGGCCACGCGCACGCGCATCGCTGACCGCGTCGGCGCAGTCGCACGCGCGCGCGCATTTTTCCGCCGAAGCGGGCATTGCGCGCCTTGCGGAGATTTATGCCCGCGTCGCCGGACGCCCTTTGATCGGCCAGCCGGACCCGGCAGACGTTATAACCCCCGCTCGATGATGATGGCGGTCCAGTCATCGCTTGGAGCCGCGCCGAGAACCTCGCCGACATAGCCCGCCAGATCGCTGCACAGATCATCCAGCGGCGCATCTCGCAACGCCCCTAGCCGCTCGGCCAGCGCTGCGGGAAAGTCGCCCTGCGCCATGCCTTCTGGGTCCAGTCCATCCGTGACAAGAACGAGCCGGTCGCCGGGCGCAAGGCCAAGCGTCTGGAACTCATATTGCGAATGTTCATCGAAGCCGGGGACCGGGCCGCCATGCCTGCCGATGCGGCAACCGGTTTCGTCCAGGATCGCCGGCGGCAAATGCCCCGCACTGGCAATCGCCACCCGGCCATCGGCGAAGAGGTCGGCGACAATGATCGTCGCGATCATGCCGGGCGGAAAATGCCTGTGCCCGACAGCCGCCGAGAGCTGGTCCAGGAATTGGCCAGCGTCACGCGCGCCGAGCGCGTCGATCGTGCGCAGCATCGCCGCATAGGTGAGCGCCGTGGCCTTGGCGGGCAGACCATGCCCCATGGCGTCGCCCAGCACAACGCGCTGGAAGTCCCGCGCGGGCAAACTGAGCGTGAAGTCGCCGCCGCCCCAAAGCGCCGTACCGTGAAGCACGCGGCAGCGGTAGCCATCAAGCTGCTCCGGCAACCGCGGACTGAGCAGCGTCTGGGCGTCGCGCCCGAGATAAGCGAAGAAATGGCTCAGCCGCTTCTGATGGCTCGACAGCGCAAGATCGACCGCACGGTTCAACGCCGCCGCCGTAATCGGCTTCAACAGGAATTGTTCAACCCCTGCTTCCAGAACAGCATCCTCGGTCGCAGTCTCGCGATCCTGGGTCATCAGCACCGTGGGGATGGGCCGGTCAAGCTGATCGTCCCGCATCGCGTTGAGCAGGTCGACGGCCTTGGCGCCGCCCAGATGAAAGTCGGTGACGACGATATCGATCGGCTCGCTCAAAAGCGTTGCGCGCGCCGACGCAACCGTCCGCGCGGTCTTGACCCGGAACCGCGCATCGAGGAAGCCCGCGTAGAGCCGCAGCAGCGTCTCACTGTCCTCGACCAGCAGCAGCGCCGGCCGCGCCCGGTACAGCTTGCGCCGCCCGCGCAGCACATTCGGCGGTCCTGGTTCGTAGGTAATCTCACTTATGAGCTGCTGAATGAGCGGCAAGCCGAGGCCGCCTTCTTGCGCCTCCATCGGCGCATTGGCTTCCACCGCATTGTGGCGCTTGGCAAAATCGTAGAAAGGTCCGCCATCATCGATGATCTCGAAGTCGAGCATCTTGCCGTGGATCGCAACCCGCACGCTGATGCGTGACGGTGCAGGACGGCCATGCAGAACGGCGTTGGTTGTTGCCTCATTCACTGCGAGGCAGAAATCGCTGGCGATATCCGCGCTGATGCGGGTGTTGGTCAACTCACGCTGAAGCATTTGGCGCAGGCGGCGCGCGCCTTCGAGCGTCGCTTCGGCGGTGGCGTCGAACAAGTTCATTCGCCGGTCCGCGGGGCCGTCAACGCGCGCCGGCAGTCGGCGGCAAGGCTGCGCCATGCGCGCAAGCTCGGCTGCCGAACCGCGGCCGCCGCGCCGGAGCGGATTGCTCGCCAAGCGCGGCCTTCCGCGCGCGCAAGTTCTGCCTCTGCCGCGGCCAACCGGCTGCGTGCGACCTTCACCGCCCGGCGCGTGGCTTCGTCAGTGCGGCCTTCATATGAGGCAAGGATCTTGCGCATTGCGCTGAGCCGCTGCCAGCCTTTCGCGGTTTCGCTACCCGGGCGCATGAGATAACTCGCGGTGATCGCCGCGCTGAAGCCAACAGGCCAGCGGGCGGCAAGGCGTAACCACAAATCCCAGTCCTCCGCGGACACCAACAGACGAAAGCCGCCAACCTCCTCCAGCGCCGTCCTCCGCGCAACCACGGTGGATGTCCCCACGACATTGGTCGCAAGCAACGACAGTTCAGCATCCGGCATGACGCTGAAACCGCGCCCGGCATGGTGCGCCAGCGGACTGGACCAGAAGGCGAAGCAGGTACCCAGTTGCCGGCCATCAGGGTTCACATGCAGGTAATCTGTGAATGAAAAGCCTGTTTCGCGGTGCGCCTCATGCCAGGCCAGCTGCGGCACGAGTTTGTCAGGCCACCACACATCGTCGGCATCCAGAAACGCGATGTAACGTGCTTGCGACGCCGCAATCGCCGCGTTGCGCGCGCCCGCCGGCCCAACACCGCCGGTGTCAATCACGCGAAGTGGCGGCAGGTTTGGGCGCCGCGCCGCCAGCCAGTCCTGGGTGCCGTCGCGAGAGCCGTCATCCGCCACAATCACTTCCAGGTCTGGCTGGTCCTGCAGCGCGACGGAGCCCAGCGCAGCCGGCAGATACGACAGACAGTCGCGAGTCGGCATGACCACCGAGCAGATCGGCTGTTGCATGGCGGGTCTCTCGTTAGGGTCGGCACCGATTACGCTTTATTACACACCTTAAAGTAGTATCTGCCTCATCTTTCAATCTCTTTAATACGTGCCGCCCAAGCGCGCCAAGAGGCGGATATCGCAAGGCAGATATCACAAGGCAGATATCATGGGCATCAAAGCCGTGATCGGCCGACCCTTCGCCTATATCGCGGCGGTCGGGTTCGATAAGGGCTTCTCAATCATCACCATCCCACTGATGGCGCACTTCCTGTCGCCGGACGAATTCGGGCGGCTTGATGTCGCTGTCAGCCTGATCGAGTTCACCAGCCTGATCTTTACGCTTGGGCTGGCGGACACGGTGGTGCGCTTTGCCAGCATGGAAGCTGCGCGCCGGGCGCAACGTCGCTGCGCCGCCGAACTGCTTGGCGCGGGTCTGGTGCTCGTGGCGATACTGGCGCTGCTGGTCCAGCTCTGCGCGCCATGGCTGATTGCGTTTATCGGCATCGCCATCGACGAGACGGCGGTGCGCTGGGGGCTGGCAGGCGCCGCGGCAACCGGGCTGATCGAGATGCCGCTGATCTGGATGCGCTTTCGCGATCAGGCGTGGCGCTTTTTCGGCTTTATCGCGGTGCGCGCGGTGGTGCAGGCTGGCGCCACCATCGGCGTGCTCTATGCCGGCGGCGGCGCATCCGGCGTGCTGATCGCTAACGCTGTCGTTGCTCTCAGCTTCGCGGGGGTGCTGCTGATTTCGCAGATTCGGCGCACGGGCGTGGGCTTTTCCGCATCCGCGATGCGCAGCGTGGGCAGCTACGGGCTGCCGCTGGTCGGCGGGTTGCTGGCGATGTTTGCGCTGGGCAATTGCGACCGCTGGTTCCTGTCCGGCACAATCTCGGATGCCGAAATCGCGTTTTACGGCCTCGCGGTCAAGCTGGGACTGGCCACCGCGCTGTTGAACCAGCCCTTCATGCTTTGGTGGAACGCGCGCCGGATCGCCATGCTGGCGCAGCCGGGCGGGCTGAGCGAGGTGGCGGGCGCATGGGGTCGCGGCGTCAGTATCCTGCTGATGTCCGGCCTAATTGTTGCGCTGACGGGTCCGGTATTCATCGAGGCCGCCTTTCCGGCGGACTATGCGCGCGCCATAGTTTTTCTGCCGTTCGTGGTGGCGATATCGCTGCTCAACGAGCTGTGCAGCATGTCGAACATCGGCTGTTACGCTGCCTCGCACGGGCTACGCGTACTGCTGGTCAACGTGGTCGGCGCGCTGGTCGCGTTGGCGCTTTACGCGCTGCTAATCCCGGGCTATGGCGCTTTCGGCGCGATCGCGGCGACTATTGCCGGGCATCTGGCGCGGCTTTGGCTGTTCCTGCTGCTTGGTCGCGAACGCGCGCCGGTCCCGTACGCGTGGGGGCCTTTTCTCGCCGCCGGCGCGTTGGCGGTTGGGCTGATCTGGGTCGCGCCACCGGCCGATGCGCTGATCGCGCGCGCAAGCTGGACGCTTGTCGCGCTGATGGTCCTGGCCGCGCTGCTCTACCGCACGGGACTGGCTGGCATCTCCGCCGGATCGCTGGCTGATCTGCGCGCGAGGCTGTCTCGATGACGGCTGTCCCGCGCCAATCCAGTAGCGCGCTGCTGCGGGCCGAGCTTGCTATCGCCGGGCTATCGAGCGTAGCGGTCGCGGGCGCAATGATCCTGCTCGGCCATCCGCTGGTGGCGCCTGCCGCCGGGCTGGTGCCTATCGCGGTCGTGATTGCCTTTCGCAGCGCGTTCTTGCTCTGCGTCGCCTTCGTGATCTTCTCGTTCTTCCGCATTCACGAGGCGTTCCCTGTGCTGGAGCCGCTCAAAATTCCGTTGCTTCTTGCGATGGCGACGCTTGCTGTGCTCGGTTGGCACACGTTCATCACGCGGCAGATAAAGCCCTTCTTGACCCGCGAGTTGCGCGTGTTTCTGATCTTCTTCGGGCTCATGACAGTTGGTGTGATGTTTGCCTCCAACCGTCCAATCGCGATGGCCTACTGGACCGGCATCTACTGGAAAGTCGCGCTGATGACGCTGGCCATCGCCTGGTTGTTGCGCGAACCTTGGCATTATCGCCTGATGGCGCGGCTGCTGGTGGCGGCTGGCATGGCGGTGGCGGTCGTCGCGATCCAGAACAAGCTCGCTGGCATCGGGCTGGTGGAGGGCACGCGCGTCACTATCGGACGGGACATCGGCAGCGTGCTAGGCGACCCCAACGATCTGGCGCTTGTCCTGCTGTTCCCGCTCGCCTTCGCGATCGCGCTTGTGATTTATCGCTGTGGCATCATCGACCGGCTACTCGGACTTGGCGGAAGCGTGCTGATCATCTGGGCGATCATCGCCACGCAGAGCCGGGGCGGGCTGCTAGGCATATTGACGGTCTTCGGAATTTTTGGGCTGAGGGTGATCAAGTCGAAGTTGCTGCTCACCGCAATCGGGGTCGTCGCGCTTCTGGGGCTCGCCGCGGTTGCCGGTATTTCCGAGCGCCAGTCGGGCGGCGCGCATGAAGAAGGCATTGACGAATCGGCCATGGGCCGCCTCTACGCCTGGGTGGCGGCCTGGCGTATGGCATTGGCGAACCCGGTGACAGGGGTCGGGATCGACAATTTCTACTCCAATTTTTTCTTCTACAGCCCGCATTGGGACGGCAAGAACAAGGCCGTGCACAGCACCTGGTTCCAAGTGCTGGCCGAAGGCGGTTTCCTCGGGCTGATCGTCTTCGTGTTGATGATAGCGGTCACGGTTGGCGCCATTCGCCGCGCGGTCACCGCCCTTCATGCCGACCCAGCGACCGCGCAGATCCTTCGGGCCAGCGCAACGGCGGTGCTGGCGGGGTTGGCGGGCTTCTGCGTGGCTGGCACTTTCCTGACCCAGGCATTTACTTGGCCACTTTACATCCTGATCGCAATAACCGCGTCTCTATCTCAGATCACATCAAATAAAATCAAAATATAACTAAATTTTCCTGAGTCGTTTTGCATTTTATTTCGGCATCTTGTGCTTGATTGCCGTTAGCAATGTCATCAGCCATTGCTTCAAATATCGGGAAGCCGTTGTGAGCCTCATACATCCTGTCCGCCAATGGGTCAAACGCCGCGACAACCCGCTCGCCGACGCCGCCTACCGTCTTGCGAAAGGTGCGCGCCACGCAAGCTTGCCAATGCTTCCGGGGCTGCACAGTGCGCTCTACGGCTTTCACCGGATGGTCGCGGGCGGTTGGGGCTATCTCACGCGGGCGCTGTGGTACACGCCGCTGTTTCAGAGCCGGCTCACTCGGCCCGCGCCGGGTTTGTTCCTGTATGGTGGGATGCCGCTGGTCACCGGGCCGGTGGCGATCACGCTGGGGCGCGGCTGCCGGGTCAGCGGTCAGATGACGATCTCGGGGCGTGCTGGATCTAGGAATCCGCATCTGGAGGTCGGCGACAACGTGGATCTCGGCTGGCAGACGACCATTGCGGTGGGGCGACGCGTGCGGATTGGCAACAATGTGCGGATTGCGAGCCGGGCGTTTCTGGCGGGCTATCCGGGCCACCCGATAGACGCCGCAGCGCGGGCTGCCGGGCTGCCGGACACCGAGGAGCAGGTCGGCGACATTGTGCTGGAAGACGATGTCTGGCTGGCGACCGGCGTGACGGTGATGGCCGGTGTCACGGTTGGCGCGCGCACGGTGGTCGCGGCGGCCAGCGTGGTCACGAAAGATCTGCCGCCGGATGTGCTCGCGGGCGGCTGCCCGGCGCGGGTCATCAAGCCGATCGGGGGCGGGCATGGCGCGTGACCTGATTGTGTTTGGCGAGGATTGGGGCGCGCACCCCAGCGCGACGCAGCATCTAGTAACGCATCTGGCGCGGGACCGGCGCGTGCTTTGGGTCAACTCGATCGGGCTACGCCGGCCGCGCCTCGGCATCAAGGATTTGCGGCGCGCCGCGCAGAAGCTGGGCCAGGCATCGCGCGGCGCCGTACCGGCTGACGTGCCTGAAGGCATCGATGTCCTGCCGCCGCTGGCGATCCCGTGGCCGGCCAACAATTGGGCGCATCGAGCCAACCGCGTGTTGCTCCGCCGGCAGATCGCGCCCCGCCTGAGCGGTCTGAACAAACCGATCCTCTGGGCGTCGCTACCCACCGCGCTTGCCGCCGTGGAGGCGCTTGCCCCTGACAGCGTAGCCTATTACTGCGGTGACGATTTCGCCGCGCTGGACGGCGTCGATCATGCGCCGGTCGCCGCGCTGGAGCGCGAGCTGGCCGCCCGCGCTGACGTAGTGTTCGCCGCGAGCGAGTCGCTCGCCGGGCGGTTTACCGGTCATCGCGCCGTTTATCTGCCGCATGGGGTCGATACAGAACTGTTCGCTCGACCTGCCCCGCGCGCCGATGATCTGCCCACGAACGGACCCATCGCCGGATTTTATGGCAGCTTGTCAGCCTGGCTCGACCTCGACTTGATCGTGCGGGCCGCCGACACGCTGCCGGATTGGCATTTCGTGCTGATCGGTCCAGAGCGCACCGATCTGAGCGCCCTGAGGGCGCGCGAGAACATTCACCTGCTCGGAGCACGCCCGCATGCTGCGCTGGCGCGCTATGCGCAGCACTGGGACGTCTCGATGATCCCATTCCGCGATACCCCGCAAATCCGCGCGTGCAACCCTCTCAAGCTGCGCGAATATCTTGCCGCGGGCGCGCCGATCGCCGCCACCGATTTCCCCGCCCTCGCGCCATACCGCCACCTTGTCAGCGTGCATCGGCCCGGCGAATGTTTCGTTGACACGCTCAACCGCGCGATAACGATGCGCGACCGGCGCGAGGCCCGACGCGATAGCGTGGAGACCGAAAGCTGGGCGGCGCGTGCGCGCCAGGCCTCTGATGAGCTGGAGGCGATATGAGAGCGGCCGGCTTTCTCATTGCGCTGTGCCTGTGCGCGCCGGTGACAGCCGCCGAACTGAAGCGCGGCCCGCTGCCGATCCATCTTGCCGGGCCGCAGCTTGCGCCGCTGCACGCAGCCGATGCATTGGTGCTTGAGGGCCAGGTCGAGGCGTACGCGCCAGTGACCGTGGTCGTGCGCATGGATGATAGCGCCTCATATGATTATGCGAGCCGCGCGAACGTCGAGCGTTCGCTCCCGCCGGGCGCATTCACATGGCGTATCAACCTGGACGGGCTACGGGCATCGAACGGTCGCGCCATGCCGGCTGACGCGATCCGCCAGTTAATTGTGTTTGCCCCAAGCGATGATGCGCAGGTCCGGATCAGCCGTCTGGCTGCCGTTAAAGCGAGCGAACTGCCAGCGGGCGCGAGGGGCTACGCGTTCGGGTCGGCGGATGCGCCGCTGCCCGATGGCTTCACGCGCGCGGGGCCTGACAGCCCATTGATCGTCGAGGGCGCGCCTAGCCCGGTCGCGCGGCCCGCGCCGGACCCGCTGATCGCCAGCGGCCTGCGCGGCGTAGAGCGGCTGCGGATTCCGTGGCCGGAAGGCCGGGCGCGGGTCACGATCTGGGCGGACGACCCCGGCGAGTGGGAGCTGCTTCCGCATCCGCTCAAGCAGCGCATCACAGTGAATGGCCGGACGGTTCACGCGCGCGACTGGACGCCGGATGATTGGATCGCAGAGCGCTACCTGCGCGGTCTTGCGCACGAACACCGACCGGACGACGATGCGTGGAGCGCGTTTGGCCGGTGGCGCGGCGCGCCCTTCATCATGGATGTCGATGTCGCTGCGGACGGCATCATGATCGCACTCGATGGCGATGGCCCTGCGGCGCAATTCATCAACGCCGTGCTCATCGAGCAGTCGGGACAGCGGGGCGCGGTGGATGCGGTGCAAGCGCAGCGGGCGCAGTGGTATCGCGCGCAGTGGCCGGTCATCGCGCCGCGTCAGCCCGCCAATGCAATCGTCATGCCCGCGCAGCAGACGCGCACGCTGCCTGAGCGCCGCGTGATACTTGCGCCGGGCACGGGCGTGCGGATCACCCTGGCGGTGCGCGGGGGCGCGACGAACCAGCCGAGGGTTGCGCTTGATGCGCCGGAGACGGGCGGCGTCGCGCTTCAGGCGCGCATCTGGGCGGGGCAGTGGCGGCTCGCGCGGGAAGGCGCTGCGGATACGGTCCTGCGCCTGAACGATGACCTCCTGCGCGCGGATGCAGAAGCCTTGCCGCTCATGGCGGAGCGCGCGCGCACCTATCAGATCTGGCTGCATGCAAGCGAGGCCGCTGCGCCAGGTGCTTATCGCGGCGCGCTGATGATCGAAGCAGGTGGCGGTGCCGTGCGCTTACCGATCATCGCCGAGGTCGCGGAGGTGCGCCTGCCAGCGAATGACCGCGCCGGATTTTATCTTGATGAAGCGCCGCACTGGCGCTGGTTCGCCGATACCGGCCAGCGCGCGGCGCAGACAGCCTGTGATCTGGCGTTTCTGTCCTCGATGGGGATTCGCGGCAACGCGCCCGTGCTCGCAACCCCCGCACCGCCGGACTTTACTGCCTTTCTGGATGATATGCGCGCGGCGAACCGTGCCCGAACAACTGTGCCGTGGCTGGCCTATGCGCCGCTGAAGCGCTTGCTCACGCGGGAGGGCCAGGTTGCACCGCAGGTTCTGGCCGAGCTGGCCAAGCGTCTGGAAGCCGGCCGACTGCCGCGCCCTGTCTGGAGCCTCGCCGACGAGCCGGGCAATGCCGACCAGAGCGCGCAAGGTCTGGCGGAACAAGCCAGCGCCTTGCGCGCGAGCGTGCCGAAGATTCGCCTAGCAGGGCACCTTAACGCGCCGCATGATGCTGCGCTCGCGCCGCTCTTCGACGTTATCCTCATCAATCAGGGCTACGGGATCGACCTGCGTGACATTGCTGGAGCGGAACGCACGGGGCCGCAGGTCTGGCTCTACAACACCGGGCGACCCCGCCTGACCGCCGGGCTCTGGCTCTGGGCGACGGGGGCGCGGCGCTATCTGCAATGGCACGCGCGGATGCCCACCGCCGACCCCTTCGATCCGCTGGATGGGCGCGAGGGCGATGTGCAAATGATCTATCCGAACGCAACGCCTTGCCCGGCGCAGCCGCACATTGACCGCCGCCTGCTGGATATGGCCGAAGGCGTCGTCGACGGCCGCTGGCTGGCATGGCTCGACGCGCAGGGCTCCGAGGCCGCGGGGGCGCTACGCCGCAAAATCAAACGGCAACTGGGGGCGACCTGGGCGAGCGCGGCGCGGCTTGGTCCAGCCGAAATGGCGGCGATCCGGCGCGAGATCATCGCGCTGGCAAAATCGAGAGAGCAGGGCGCGCGCGAATGACCGAGACAAGCCCAACAGACACCGGGCCGGACCTCATCGAGATTATCCGTCGTTTCTCGGAAGCGGGATGGCGACGGCGCTATCTGATTTGCGTGCCCATCGTGCTGATGATCCCATTGGGCCTGATGGCGGCGCGCATGGCGCCCAAGACCTACGAAGCGAAGACCATTATCCTGTTGCAAGAGCCGAGCACGGCCAACCCGTTTCTTGATGACTTCGCCATTGGATTGAAGCTGAAGGACAGGATCGGCGCACTCCGATCGCTTTTGCGCAGCGAGCATATCCTATTGAGTGTCCTGCGCGAGCGCGGGCGGCTCGCTGAAAACGCCTCGCCAGCCCAGGTGGCATTGGAAGTGCGCAACCTCGCCAGCGCGGTTTCAGTCGAGCTGGCAGGCAATAACCTGATTGAGTTGCGGCTCTCGGGCAACAATCCCCAAGGCATGGGCGCGCTGCTCCAGACCGTCAGCGAGAGATTTCTCGATCAACTCCTGTCCCCCGCCAAGAGCCGGCTGGAGGCCACGCGCAGATTTCTCAGCCAGCAAATGAACGAGCAGCGCGCGCATCTGGACCAGCTTGAGACCCGCCTGGCCGCGTTGCGTGAGCAGCATGGCGAAGACGTGCCTGCGCTCATCTCGGCGAAAACCCGCCAGATCGAGCGCCTGGAGACCGATCTTCGCTCAGCTCGCGCGCAACTGACCGCCGCTCAGCTCGATGTCGAGGCCGCCCAGCGCAGCCTGATCAGCGCCAATCCGGCCGTCGCGGAGCTGGATCAGCGCATCGCCGAAGCGCGCGGCGAACTGGCGCTCTTGTCGGCACGGTACACGTCCACGCACTCCAGCGTGCAGAGCGTTGAGCAGCGTCTCAACCAGCTTGAGGATGAACGCAAGCAGGTCGTGGCGCGGCTGGTCGAGGCTCCGGGATCGACGACGCAAACCGCCTCGACTGACAAGCTGGCCAGCATACCTGCAGAACAGCTGGCGGACGTGCAGGATGCGCGCGCACGCGCCAGCGCGAGGGCGCAGGTGGTCACCGAACTCCAAACCGAACTCGCCGAAGAGCGCGCGGCGCTCAGGCGTCTGGAGCCGATCCGTGCCAGATCGCACGCGCTCAACGCCGATGTCGAGCAGGCGCGCGCGCGCTATGACGCCTTGCGGGAGCGCTTCGAAAACGCGTCCATCAGTTATGCGCTGGGGCAGTTTCAGGAGCCCGAGCGCGTGAAGGTCATCGACCCGCCCTCCGACCCGAAAGCGCCAGTGACGCCGCCTGGCATCATTTATCTGGTGGCAAGCATGTTCGGCGGCGTTTCGCTGGGCTTTGGACTGGCGGTGGTGATGGAGCTGCTGGATCAGCGGCTGCGCGCGACGCGGGACTTCGCTGCGCTTTCGAATGCGCCCGTGGTTGGCCGGCTGCCGCGCATCCGCGAAACCGTCGGATAGTCTCGCACGGTCCCCCCCCGTTGCGACAGCGCCCGTGAGCGCAGCGGAGCACGGCAGATGCCATTTTTCGGCCCGAGATCGGGGGCAGGAGAGTATCGGCATTTCGGGAGGGGACAGCGATGAAAGCCATCTGCCTTGTGGTCATGGCGCTCGCCATGCTGGCATATCAGCCGGGAGCAGCCGCGCGCGACCTGACGAGCGCATATCCGCTGGCGCAGTTGAAGACGGATGGGGAACGGCTCGGCGAGCGCGTACGCCAGCTTCTCGACGTCATCGAGCCGACACTGACCGATACCGAACGCGAACGGCTCAAGAATGTGGTGCTGTTTTTTCCCGAGCCGCGCAACGGCGACTATTTCTTGAATTTTTATGCCGCCAGCCAGGGCGATCGCGCCGTTGTCGTGATGCCCATGCTCTCGCTCAAGGTGCTGGAGGATCTGGCCACGGCTTATGCCTGGCTTTATGTCAACGGCTATAGCCTGAGCACGGTGGACCTCTACTTCGCGATGCTTCAGCACCGCGCCAAGCAGGACTTTCCCGGCGGCGAATATCCGCCGCTGCTCGAAGCGCTAGGCATCCCTGAAGACGCCTGGCAACAGCCGCAAGTCGACCGGCTCTCGCTAGCGTTCCGTAATGAGGCGCTGGCCTTCATCCTTCTGCACGAACTCGGGCATGTCCTTTTCGAGCATAAGGGGTATGACCAGGTGACCCGCGCGCAGGCCCGGCGCGACGAGACGCAGTCAGACCGTTTTGCGCTGGATGTGCTTGCGCGGACGGGCACGCCGCCGCTCGGCGCTGTGATGTTCTTTCAGGCGCAGTTCTACAGCCTGCCGACGCGCGGCGAGTTCGACACGCCCGGCGACTGGCAGGACTATCTGCAACAGCGCGCGACCCACCCACTCACCGAAGACCGGCTTCGCGACCTGTCGCGCTATATCAGCGGACGGCTGGCCGATAGCCGGCCGCGGGAGTTTGCGATCTGGCGGTTCATCGGGCTGGGGCTGGATCAGATCATTGCCACGCTGCGCGATGTGGATTTGCAGCGCTGCATCATCCGCGTGGCGAAGGAAGCGCCGATGGACATCCTACGCCCGCGTCGCCAGACGGCCGGAAACGATATCGAGCGGTACTGCCGAGACCTCGATTGAGGATGCTTTTCAGCTTGCAGCCTCAGCGGTCGGGATCTGGCGTACTGCGAATGCCGATCGGCGCGGACTGCCCGTTACAGCCCACTGTGATCTTCTTGTACCAAGGACAATCGGCGCTCGCCTCATAACCACTGACGGTGCCTTCGTAAGGCCCTTTCAGATTGTGGGTGGTGCCCTCGCCGGTGCGCAGCAGCTTAACCTGCCCGCCCTCTGGGATCGCGATGGTGGCGTTCTCCGCGACGGTCGCGCCGCGCGGCAGGTTCGCAACGGTTGATTCCATGACTTCATAATCGGCCATCGCCGGCACGTTGTGCAACACAGCGAGCGCGGCAAGCACGGCCAGACCCATCGGCTTCTTCATCACTCTTTCGCCTCAACTTCCCTCTCTGCCGCGCCGAGCTTACGCAGCACCCACGGGCTGTAGTGCCCGCCCCAGACGCCCGCTAGCCAGCCGAAGAACAGACTGGCCGACGGAATGACCAAATCATAAACCGCGAACAGTATCGCGCCGATGACAATTAGCACGCCGATCCCGATAACGGAGATGGCGAGGTCGAAACGTTTGATCTGCCAGCGCCAGGACAGCCAGAAGCCCAGCAGCACAAGCAGGAACACCGCCGCCACCTCGCTCGTCACGGGCATTTCGTCGAGCGCGCGGCCGTCGAGCCACTGGGCGATCATCTGCGCGTGGATGAACACACCGGGCGTTTTGGCGCTGTTGGCGACCGAGAACGGCGTGAAGTGCTGGTCGCGGTCGAACAGGTCGCCGCCGATCAGCACGATCCGGTCGTTGAGAGCGGCTCGCCAGCTCTGCGGCAGGATTTCCGCGTCGGTGCTGCCGGGCGCGTGCGCCGGGATGGTGAAGCTCGGGAACAGGCTGGCGCCGCCTTGCGCGGGCGCGCGCTGCCATGCGATCAAGCCTTCGGGCGGCTCTCCGCTCCAGCCGCTGGCGCGCGCAAGTGCTCCTGCAAAGCTCGGCATACCGGTGAGCGGGCCGGGCAGATAGCGCACGACGCCGTCGCTAATGCTGAGGCCTGTCGGTTCGCGCTGGATAAGAATATGGCCAACCGGTCGCCCGGCGCGGCCCAGAAATGCCTGCTGAAATGCGAGCTGGCCCGGCCGGATGCCCGGTACGCTGGCATCAATCGCGCCCAGTACGACCTGCGCGCTCGCCTGCCGTATCGCCGAGATGAGCGCATCAGTCTGCGCCGCATCAGTCTCCCGCTCGAAGATAATATCCAGCCCGATCACGCGCGCCCCGGCTGCATCGAGCGCGCGCACCAAAGCGGCAAGGAGCCCACGGTCAAGCGGCGAGATCGTTGGATACTGCGCAAGCGTGTCCTCACCGATCAGCACCACGGCGATGTCATCGCGCGGAGAAGTGGGCTGATCCGAGAGAAAATAGGTGCGCCAATCATAGGTCCACTGGTCCGGCGCGCTCGGCAACAGCCGCGCTTGGCTAGCCAGGATGATCGCCGCCGTCGCCAGCACCGCCCACACCAGCGTTGCACGCCAAGGCATGCCCTTATCGCGCTGCTTCGCCCTGTCTGCTGCCATGCCCACCCCACACCGAATACGCCGCCAAGTTATCCCGAGCCGCCGTCAGGCTCAATCCCGTGATCGAGCGCGCAACATGGCCATATGCAATGTCGTTTCCATTCACGAAAATGGTTGGGATAGGATGCCGTCCAGATTTGGAAGCGTTGGACGGAGGCCACGGGATGAATTTGGCGCGGATGGCGGCAATGCGCGAAGAGGCCGGACAACCGGTCCGGGTCGGCCTAATTGGGGCGGGAAAGTTCGGGTCAATGTTTCTCGCGCAGGTGCCGACCATCGCCGGGCTGGAGGTGAGTTGCATCGCCGATCTTTCACCGGACCAGGCGCGTGCAGCCTGCTGTGCAGTCGGCTGGGATGAGGCGCGGATCGCGGGCGTTGCGTTCACTGATGATGGGGGCGCGCTTGCCGTGCGCGATGATGTCGATGTCGTGATCGAGGCGACCGGCCAGCCCCGCTCCGGCATCGCTCATGCGCTGGCGGCTATCGCGGCGGGTAAACATATCGTGATGGTAAATGTCGAGGCCGACGTGCTCGCTGGTCCTGCCCTGGCGCGGCGCGCGGCAAGCGCCGGTGTGGTCTACTCCATGGCCTATGGCGATCAGCCCGCCCTAGTGGCCGAAATGGTGGATTGGGCGCAAAGCTCCGGCTTTACGGTCGCGGCGGCCGGCAAGGGCACGAAATATCTGCCGTCCTACCACGCTGTGACGCCGGACGATGTCTGGTGGCATTATGGGATCAGCGCGGAAGAGGCGCGCCGGGCAGGTATGAACCCGCAGATGTTCAACTCCTTCCTTGATGGTACGAAGAGCGCAATCGAAATGGCCGCGATCGCGAATGCAACGGGGCTTGATGTCCCACGCGATGGCCTGAGCTTTCCGCCTTGCGGCGTCGATGACCTGGCGCATGTCCTGCGCCCGCGCGACTTGGGCGGGCAGCTTGAGCGCGCAGGGACCGTCGAGGTCGTCTCCAGCCTTGAGCGCGACGGACGCTCGGTTTACCGCGATTTGCGCTGGGGGGTGTACGTGGTCCTGGAAGCGCCAAATGACTATGCAGCCGCCTGTTTTCGCCAGTATGGACTGCCGACCGACAGCACGGGGCAATATGCCGCGATGTACAAGCCATTCCACCTGATAGGTCTTGAATTGTCGATATCGGTACTCAGCGCTGCGCTCCGCAGGGAGGCTACCGGATGCGCGCAATCCATGAGCGGCAACGTGGTGGCGGTGGCTAAGCGCGATCTTGCGGCGGGTCAGACGCTCGATGGCGAAGGCGGCTACACCGTGTGGGGGAAGCTGGTATCAAATACCGATAGTTTTTCGGATGACCTGCTGCCCATCGGGCTCGCCCATGGCCTTCAGGTCACGCAGGCGCAAAAAACCGGCGAACTGCTGCGATTTTCTGATGTCAGCATTGCACAAGACGAGGTCATCGGCCTTTATCGGGAGGCCCAAGCGACAACGTGAGGACCGCGACCGAGGGGGCGCGAGCCCAGCTTCTGACCCGCGTGTTTCGCATGAAAGCTGTGAAGCGGCCGAGCGAACTGCGTTGACTCTTCAAAGGGTTCGGGCGATTGCTTGAGCGAGCGGATGGCAATGCGGGACAGTAAATTCTTGCGGCGAGCCGCGTGCAGGGATCCGCGTCCACGGAGACATGGGGCACACGACATGAACGACAAAGCCGGTGAACCAATCGTAGATCCGACCGGTCTGGCGGACCAGCGTCGGCTTCTCGGAGCTCAAGTGGATGAAGCAATCGGGCGCGTGCTCGCACATGGCCGATTTGTTCTCGGGCCAGAGGTCACCGAGCTTGAGGAGCAGCTTGCCGCGTTTTGCGGCGCACGCCACTGCATCACCTGCGCCAGCGGCACCGACGCGCTGCAACTGCTGCTGATGGCGCAGGGTATCGGCCCCGGGGATGCAGTTTTTGTGCCGGCCTTTTCGTTTGTGGCAACAGCGGAAGTGGTTCCGCTTGTTGGCGCAGTGCCGATTTTCGTGGATGTCGATCCAGATAGCTTCAATCTCGACCCGTCGAGCCTTGAAGCTGCGATTGGCCTGGCAGACCGGCTCGGGTTGAAGCCGCGCTGCGTCATTGCGGTCGACCTGTTCGGACAGCCCGCCGACTACGACGCGATCCATACAGTCGCGGCGCCCCACGGCCTGACCATCATCGCAGATGCCGCGCAGAGCTTTGGCGCAAGCCTTAACGGCCGGCCGGTCGGCACGCTGGGGCATTACACGGCGACCAGTTTCTACCCGACCAAACCGCTGAGCTGCTATGGCGACGGCGGCGCAATCTTCACGGATGATGCCGAAATCGACAGCCTGTTGCGATCTATTCGGGTGCATGGGCAAGGCCAGAACAAGAACGATAACATCCGCATCGGCCTGAACAGCCGGCTCGATACGCTTCAAGCGGCCATCTTGCTGACCAAACTTCAGCTGTTCCCGCAGGAAATCATCGCACGGCAGGAGAGGGCCAGGCGCTACAGTGAAGCTTTGGCCGATATCGTGCGCGTGCCCGGCGTGCGCGCGGATGCCAGCTCGGTCTGGGCGCAGTACACGCTGGTCACGCAAGCGCGCGACGAGCTCATCGCAACGTGCCGCCAGGCCGGGATACCCGCGGCGGTCTATTATCCTGTCCCACTTCATGCGCAGCCAGGCTATCGGCGCTTTCCGTCGTCACCCAGCGGCATCCCCAACGCGGAATGGCTTGCGCAGCGCGTCGTGAGCCTGCCAATCCACGCCTATCTCGACGACGATGCGCAGGACGCCGTCATCCGAACCGTTCGCGCGCACCTTCAGGCGGTGGACAAGGTCTCACGCGACGCCAGCTATGCGTGATCGCAGCCGCGAGACGCTGGCCCGCCAGTCTTTCAAATAGCGCGAGGATCATCTGTCATGTCACCGCCCATTCGCGTCGCCGTCATCGGGGTCGGCTATTTCGGGCGCTTCCACGCAAAGCATTATGCCGCCTCACCGGAGGCGCAGCTCGTAGCGGTTGCCGATGTGAATGAAGCGCGCGCCCTCGAAGTAGCGGAAGAGTTCGGTTGCGAAGCGGTGCAGGATCATCACAGCCTGCTGGGCCGCGTGGACGCCGTTAGCGTGGCAGTACCCACGCCCGAGCATTTCGCGGTCGCCAAGGCGCTGATGGAGGCCGGTGTTCATGTTTTCGTGGAAAAGCCGCTGACCGACAGCGTTGAGACCGCGAGCGCACTGGCCGATCTGGCCGAGGAGCGCGGCCGAGTACTTCAGGTCGGCCATGTGGAACGCTATTCCGCTGCCTTCCGGGCGTTATCGGAGCGGGTGACACGCCCACTTTATATCGAGAGCTACCGGATCGCCCCTTGGCGCGAACGTGGCGTCGAGGTCGATGTGATCCTCGACCTGATGATTCACGACATCGACATCGTCATGGGGCTGGTAGGCTCGCCCGTCGCTGAGGTGGATGCCGTTGGCACCCCAGTCCTGAGCGGAACCTCGGACCTCGCCAATGCGCGGGTCACGTTTGAATCCGGATGTGTCGCAAACATTACCGCGAGCCGCGTGAGCTACAAGACCGAGCGGCGCGTGCGGGTGTTTCAGCCCCGCCAGTACACGATCTGCGATATGTCCGAAGGGCGGATATTCCAATATCATTTGCGCGGGGACCCGGCTGTGGACGGCCTCGCCGCCATTGGGCAGGAAACCTTCGACATCCCGAAAGAAGACAGTCTTGGCAACGAGATCCGGGATTTTCTCGATTGCATTGCCACCGGGCGCAAACCGATGGTCGATGGCCGCGCAGGGTGCGAGGCCGTGCGCGTCGCTGGGATGATCAACGATAGCATCAACGCCCATCGTCAGGCCGCGCTGGCTGCGTCTCCAGTCTGATCCGCCGGACCGCGAAACAACACGGGCCCGTCCGTCGGACGAGCCCTCTAGGCGTCATAAACCAAAGCCGTTCCGCTCAAAATGTGAGCAACGCCAGCACCGTCAACGCGGTAACGAACGCCATACCCACCTGGTTGAAAGCCGGCTGCTGTGTCCACCATACAACGAACTTCATCTTCCATCTCCTCGTTATCCAAAGCCAAGGCGCATCTTGCCCCCGCTGTTGTCGATATGGTTCGAACGAAGCGCCAGTGTAATGATTGCATAGCTCTTATGCGCCGGTGCCCTTGTGAGCGAAATCCTGCCCGTGAATGAAGGCCCGGACGCGCTAAAGGGCCAGCCATGTTTCGATTGGCGACCACGAACGCAACAAGGCCGGGAAACCAAGTTTCAGCGCCTCCACCCGGCAATGGGAATTGTCAACTCGTTTGCCCTTAACTATCCAAGGGAGGCGCGCCCCGCTCGCTTATTCTTAATGCAGCAACCTTCGTGAAGGGGATCATGAAAGGCCGCCACGACGGATTCGCTCAGCACGTTCAGCGCAGCGAAGATCATCAACGACTCGCCTTCCATGCGCTCACTGGCGCGGACGCGCTCAGCGCGGTCGACGCCACCCCCGAAGGGCTGACCTCCGAGGAGGCCTGGCAGCGGCTGGCTAGGTACGGGGAGAACCGGCTCCCCGAGCCGCCAAAACGCAGCCCCCTTCTCAGGCTTCTCAGCCACTTCAACAATGTTCTGATCTATGTGCTGATCGGCGCGGCCGTCGTCACTGCGCTCTTGCAGCATTGGGTGGACACCGGCGTGATCCTCGCGGTCGTGGTGGTCAACGGGATCATCGGATTCGTGCAGGAGGGCCGCGCAGAAAAAGCGATGGAGGCGATCCGCGAGATGCTCGCGCCGCGCTCGGCTGTGCTGCGCGACGGGCAGCGGCGGGGGGTGGACGCCGCCGCGCTGGCGCCGGGCGACATCGTGTTGCTTGAGGCTGGTGACCGCGTGCCCGCCGATCTGCGCCTGATCGAGGCGCGCGGGCTGAAAGCCGAAGAGGCAATCCTGACGGGCGAATCCGTGCCGGTGGACAAGGACGTCAGACCCGTCGCGGAGGAGGCGGCGCTGGGCGACCGCACTTCGATGCTGTTCAGTGGCACGCTCATCGCCGCAGGGACCGGGCGCGGGGTGGTCGTCGCCACCGGGCCGAGCACGCAGATCGGCCGGATCAGCGGGATGCTGTCAACCGTGGAGCAGCTGACCACGCCGCTTGTGCGCCAGATGGACAGATTCGCGCGCTGGCTGACCGTGTTCATCCTGATCGTGGCCGCGAGTATTCTGGCCTATGGCTATTTCGTCGGGCAGATGCCGTTCGCCGAGCTGTTCATGGCCGTTGTCGGCCTGTCCGTCGCGGCGATCCCCGAGGGCTTGCCCGCGGTGCTAACGATCACGCTTGCCGTGGGCGTACAGGCGATGGCGCGGCGCAACGCGATCGTCCGGCGTCTGCCGGCGATCGAGACGCTCGGCTCGGTGTCAGTCATCTGCTCCGACAAGACTGGCACGCTGACCCGCAACGAGATGATGGCGGTGAAAATGGCCGCGGCCGGTGGCCAACTCTATTCAGTTGCAGGCGACGGCTATTCTCCTGAAGGTGCGGTGCGCTGGCGCGAAGCGAACGCTCTTCTGGATGAGCATCCTATCCTGACAGAATTCGCTCGCGCTGCGGCGCTGTGCAATGACGCGGTGTTGCATCCGGTGGAGAACGGCTGGCGTGTCGAAGGTGATCCGATGGAGGGCGCGCTGCTTGCGCTCGCCGGCAAGATCTCGCACGAAGCCAGGGAGCCATTTCACAATTGGACCCGCACCGACGCGATCCCGTTCGATTCCGCGCATCGCTACATGGCGGTGGTCCATCACGACCACGAGAGTCATGGTTGCATCCATGTGAAGGGCGCGCCAGAGGTGGTGCTCGGCATGTGCGCGAAACAGCACATGCCGGATGGCGACACTGCACCGCTCGACCGCGATTATTGGCACGAAATGGTCAACTGCCTGGCGGCTGAAGGCCAGCGCGTGATCGCGGTGGCCGCGCGCCCGGTCGCGCAGGACCACACGGTCCTGACCACCAAGGATATCCAAGAGCAGCTGACGCTGATCGGTCTGATCGGCCTGATCGACCCGCCCCGCCCCGAAGCCGTCGAGGCGGTCGCCGAGTGCCACCGCGCGGGCATCCGTGTGAAGATGATCACCGGCGATCATGCAGTTACCGCCCGCGCCATCGGCGCGCGGATCGGCCTCAAGAACGCCGAGCGCGTGCTGACCGGCAACGACATCGACAGACTGGACGATACCGCGCTCGCCGACACGGCGCTGGCGACCGACATCTTCGCGCGCACCTCACCCGCCCACAAGCTGCGGCTCGTGACCGCGCTGCAAGCGCGCGGGCTGACGGTCGCGATGACCGGCGACGGGGTGAATGACGCGCCCGCACTGAAGCGCGCTGATGCCGGCGTCGCGATGGGCCAGAAAGGTAGCGAGGCCGCCAAGGAGGCCGCCGAGCTTGTGCTGGCCGACGACAACTTCGCCTCAATCGCGGCGGCCGTGCGCGAGGGGCGCACCGTTTACGACAACATCAAGAAGGTCATCAGCTGGACTCTACCGACCAACGCCGGCGAGGCGCTGACCATCATCGTCGCGCTGTTCGCCGGAATGGCGCTGCCGATCACCGCGATCCAGATCCTCTGGATCAACATGATTACCGCTGTTACGCTCGGTCTGTCGCTGGCTTTCGAGCCGTCCGAGCCAGGGACCATGCGACGCCCGCCGCGGCCACGCGAGGAGCCACTGCTCACCGGCACACTGGTCTGGCAAATCATCTTCGCTTCGACATTATTCCTCGTCGCTGTATTCGGCGTCTACGCCTATGCGATTGACAGGGGTTACTCGCTGGCGGTCGCGCAGACCATGTCGATGAACATGCTGGTGACGCTCGAAATTTTCTACCTCTTTTTCATCCGCAACATTTACAGCACATCGCTTAACTGGAATGCGATCAAGGCCACGCGCGTCGTCTGGGCCTCTGTGCTGACGGTGATCGCCGCTCAGTTCGCCATCACCTACCTGCCGCCGCTGCAGGCGATTTTCGGAACCCAGGCCGTGCCGCTCATGGATGGCATCCTGATCGTGGCCATCGGGGTGGTGTTCTTCGCGCTGATCGAGACGGAAAAGCAGATGCGCCTTGCTTTCGGCCAACCGACCGAGATACAGGCAAGCTGAACCGGCGGCGCCGAAAGGGCCGCCCGCGCCAGCCGGTCAGCGGTAGACGTAGATCGGGCTGGTCCAGGCGAGCGTGCCGTCCTCCTGTGTCAGGCGGATATAGATGATATTGTCGCCGGTGTCCTTGAGCGTGACCTCACGCGAGAGCGTCATGCTGCGATGGGGATTGTCGTTGGCAAGGCGGTAGACGCGCAGCTTCCGCTCCAGCGCCGCGCTGCGGTCGAACACCGTGTCCTCGTAGCCGACATCGGCCAACGCGAGGTCCACCTCCACCAGCGGGGTCTCGATGGCAAGGCTGCCCGTGCGTGCATCTGATACCCACATGTCGAAGCCGCCGAGATTACCCGTGGTC
>CAYVFK010000004.1:0-30853 GCA_964450925.1 uncultured Hyphomicrobiaceae bacterium
GTCAAGTACATGACTGCCGCAAGGAGGCGCCACCGCGCGACTGTGCCGCTATGGATTTGCGTTGGCTGAAAGTTTAGAATGCAAATTCAACCGCCAAGGGAGGCTTGCACAATGAGTGGCATCCAAATGCCTGAGCCGGACGCCAGCGTGCTGGACCGCAGCGATGATCTTGTGGCAGCGCTGCAAAAGGTTTCGACCAACGTGATCACCGACCCGATCGGGCTGGAGGTGTTTGAGGCTGATGCGCTCACGGCCTATCGCAACGTGCCGCTGGCTGTCGTGTTGCCGACCTCAACAAAAGAAGTCTCGCGGGTACTGCGCTTTTGCCATGATCATAACCTGAACGTGCTGCCGCGCGGCGCGGGCACTTCACTGTGCGGCGGTGCTTTGCCAATGCGCGATACCGTTGTGGTCGGTGTCAGCAAGATGACCCAGGTGCTCGACATTAACCTCGATGACCGCGTGGCACGGGTGGAGACCGGGATCACCAATCTGGCCATATCCAATGCCGTCTCCGAGCTGGGCTTCTTTTACGCGCCCGACCCATCCAGTCAGCTTGCATGCACACTGGCGGGCAACATTGCGATGAACTCCGGCGGCGCGCACTGCCTGAAATATGGGGTAACGACCAATAATATTCTCGGTATGACCGTGGTGCTGATGGATGGCGAGATCGTGGAGTTCGGCGGCGATGCGCTCGACCCGCACGGCTACGATTTCCTTGGGCTGATGACCGGCTCGGAAGGTCAGTTCGGTATCGTGACCGAGGCGACGGTGCGCATCCTGCCGAAAGCCGAGGGCGCGCGGCCGATGCTCATGGGCTTCAATTCGGCGGAGGACGCCGGCGGCTGCGTCGGCGCGATCATCGGCGCAGGCATTGTCCCAGTCGCGCTGGAGTACATGGATCGCCCGGCCATTAAGATTTGTGAGGACTTCGCTGGCGCGGGCTACCCGCTTGACGTCGAGGCGTTGTTGATCGTCGAGGTCGAAGGCTCGGAAGCAGAAATCGCTGACCTGTTCGCGCGCATTCGCGACATCGCAAGCAGATTTGACCCGACAGAGATGCGGGAGTCGCAGAGTGCGGAAGAGGCCGCGGCGATTTGGCGCGGGCGCAAATCAGCCTTTGGCGCGATGGGTCGCATTTCCGATTACATGTGTATGGATGGTGTGATCCCTCTCGGCGCGCTGCCCACAGCGCTGAACGAAGTCAGCCGGATTTGTCAGCTTTATGGGCTCGGCGTCGCCAACATCTTCCATGCAGGCGACGGCAACCTGCATCCGCTCATCATGTTCAACGCCAACGACCCCGATCAAAAGGATCGCGCCGAGCGGTGCGGCGCAGACATCCTCGCGGCCTGCGTCGAACTCGGCGGCTGCCTCACTGGCGAGCACGGCGTTGGCATCGAAAAGCGTGATTTGATGACGACCCAGTACACCCGCACCGATCTGGAACAGCAAATCCGCGTCAAAACGGCCTTCGATCCAGACTGGCGCCTGAACCCTGGCAAAGTTTTCCCGCTCGATATGCAGCCCGGCGGCCGCCTCCATGCTTGATGGCTTCTTGCCTCGGTCGGAGGATGAGCTTGCCGCGTTCATCGCCCATGCGGCTGAGACGCAATCGCCGGTCGAGGTGTGCGGCAACGGAACCAAGCGGGCGATCGGCAGGCCCGTCCAGACGGCAGGTAAAATCAGCACTGGCAACCTCACTGGCGTTACCCTCTATGAGCCGTCGGAACTGGTCATTTCCGCGCGCGCAGGCACGCCGCTTGGCGAGGTAGAGGCGCTACTCGATGAGCACAACCAGATGCTCGCATTCGAGCCGGCTGATATGACGCCCCTGACGCCAAGAATGGATGCGTCCGGACCGCCGACGATCGGGAGTGTGTTCGCGACCAACGCCTCAGGCCCTCGCCGTGTGCTGCGCGGGGCTGCGCGCGATCACCTGCTTGGGGTGCGCGCGGTCAACGGTCGCGGCGAAGCAATCAAGTGGGGCGGACGGGTGATGAAGAACGTCACCGGCGTTGATCTGGCGCGCGGACTGTCCGGCTCGTGGGGCACGCTGGCGGTCATGACCGAAGTGACCATGAAGGTGCTGCCCAAGCCCGAAGACACTCTCACCCTGATGCTGTTCGGGCTGCCTGATGAGGCCGCGATCGCGCTGTGCTGCGCCGCAATGGGCACACCTTTCGAAGTTTCCGCGGCGACGCATATCCCCGCCTCGATGGCAGCGCGGCTGAGCAACCGCGAACTCGGCGGGCTGGGCCGCGCGATCACCGCGCTGCGGCTGGAAAACTTCCCCGAATCGACGCGGGCGCGCGCTGAGAAGCTGGAACAACAAATCGGCACCTTCGGCGAGGTCTACAGGCTCGGCAACGACCCATCTCTGGAGTTCTGGCGCGATATCCGCGGGCTTCGCTTCCTGACCGGCAGCCAGTTTCCGCTGTGGCGCATCACCACCGCGCCAAGCCGCGCCGTTGGCATGGTCAACGCCATTCGCGCGCAGCTTGACTGTCAGGCGGCCTATGACTGGTCCGGCGGGCTGGTGTGGCTGGAGTTGCCGCCATCGCGCGACGCCGACGCCACCGATTTGCGCCGCATTATCGCCGATTTCAATGCGCACGCCACCTTGATCCGCGCGCCGATGGCCATGCGCTCGGCCGTGGAGGTGTTTCATCCGCTGCCCGCGATCAATATGAGGCTGTCGCAAAAGTTGAAAGCCGCCTTCGATCCCACCGGGATTCTGAACCCCGGCCGCATGTATCCAGAAGTCTGAGAACCACATGGAAACCGAATTCAAGCCGCACCAACTTACCGACCCGAATATCCGCGAGGCGAACGAGATCCTGCGCAGTTGCGTGCATTGCGGGCTGTGCACCGCCACTTGCCCAACCTACGTGCTGCTCGGCGATGAGCGCGACAGCCCGCGCGGGCGCATTTACCTGATGAAGAAGATGTTCGAGGGCGGGCACGACGCCACGCCTGAGGTGCGCACGCATATCGATCGCTGCCTCTCGTGCCTGGCCTGCATGACCACCTGCCCGAGCGGCGTTGATTATATGCACCTCGTGGACAAAGCCCGCGTGCACATCGAGAAGACCTCGCGCCGTCCGCTGAAGGACCGGTTGATGCGCAGGCTGCTGGCCGCTGTGGTGCCCTACCCTTCGCGGTTCCGCTGGTCGGTGCGCGGGGCAAAGCTCGGGCAGCCGTTCAAGGGGCTGGTTTCCGCGCTCGGCCTCAAGGAATTGCGCGCGATGCTCGATCTGGCTCCAGCGAAGCTGCCCGCACGCCGGCAATTCCCGCCCCACGGCGTGGTCCAGCCGGAAGGTCCGCGCCGCGGCAGGGTCATTCTGTTGCGCGGCTGCGCCCAGACCGTGCTGCGCCCCCAGATAAATGACGCATGCATCCGCCTGCTCACGCGCAACGGTATCGAGGTCGTCATGCCCAAGGCCGAGGGCTGCTGCGGCGCGCTCGTGCATCACATGGGCCGCGAGGATGATGGCATGAACCAGGCGCGCCAGAACATCGACGCCTGGGAGAGCGTTATGGCCGATGGCCCGGTCGATGCGATCGTCATTTCAGCGTCGGGTTGCGGCACGACTGTCAAGGACTACGGCCACATGCTTGCGCACGATCCCGAATACGCCGAGCGCGCGAGGAACATCGCCGGGCTGGCCCGCGACATCAGCGAATATCTGACGGAAATCACGCTCGACCCGCCGATGGCCTGGACGGACATCAAGGTCGCTTATCACTCGGCCTGCTCGATGCAGCACGGCCAGCGCATCACCAAACAGCCGCGCAAGCTGCTGAGCGATGCGGGCTATTCCGTGCTCGACGTGGCCGAAGGGCATTTGTGCTGCGGCTCGGCCGGCACCTACAACATGCTGCAGCCGGAGATTTCCGGCCTGCTCAAGAAGCGCAAGCAGGAGAACATCGCCAAGGTCAAGCCGGACTGCGTGGCGACCGGGAATATCGGTTGCATGACCCAACTCGAAGGCGCGGATCAGCCGCCAATCCTGCATACAGTCGAGTTGCTTGACTGGGCGCATGGCGGCCCATGCCCAGAAGCCATCCGGCATCTGAGCCAGCGCCGGCGCACGGTGCAGTCGCTGTTCCAGCCGGATGTACCGCTGGAGCGGGTCACCACATAATTCACGGACAGCGCCAGATCTTGATCGCGAGACCAGCCATCCAGTTCTGACGCCTGCCAATCGCGTCCGCCGTCCAGCACGGCTCTTCCGCGATCATGCGCGTAATCTCAAGCGCCTCCTGGGCAAATGCCTCTCGCTTCACGTCATAGGGGTGGTTGCCAAGCTCCCGGTTCAGATTGGTGGTGAGCAGCGTCATGTTGCCGAGACGGTGAACGTATTTCTCCGGTCCACCGGGAAAGTCCTTGCGCTCGACCGTCCAGTTCCGCTGGAAACGCTTTGGCAGGATATGCTCCAAATCGGTGACCGGGTGCGCCGCAGGTGTATCGCCCCAACCGGTGATGTCGTCGTTCAGCTTGTTGAGAATGTAGCGCGCGAGACCGTTGTATCGGATCGTCTTACGCGAAAATGCTGAGTGGAACTGGCTGTCATCGGGATAAAGCGGCGCAAGAAACCGCCCAAAGATGTCGGCAGGCTCGACCTGCCTGCTCTCGCGGATATGCCGCGCAGCTTCGATGAATACCGGCAAGAGCGCCGAGGGGCTAAGATTGCAGATTGTCGTATATCTGAAGGTGAAACTGATCACCATATCAAGCAGCGAGGGAAAGCCCTCGCGGTCAGCCTCTAATGCGGCCAGCAGCACGACGAAGATCTGATCGGAGCGCAGCAGCCGCAGGCAGTCGATCCGCTCGCGCAGCCAGCCTTGCTGCTCCAGCCCATACGCGGCCCAAATCCGGCTGTTCGGGTCTCTCAGCGCATCGTAATATTCCGACGCCGCGCAGAGTTCCTCGGTGTAGGCGGCAACCTCGTCAGCCGTGCTGACCGCGCGCTTGATGTCGGGATAAAGCCCCGCGCGGCTGGTGATTCCTCGGCTCGACAGCCAATGATGACGAACGAATTTCAACAGCCGCTCGCCGCCGAGATTACCCTCGATGGTCTCCCAATCCGCCTGGGTGTCCTTGAGATGCGGCCCGGCTGCGGCCAACAGATGGTTCTTAAGCAGATCGGACTCCGACAGCGCCAGACCGCGATCGTTCAGCGTTTCAAACAGCATGAAAGCGTCGTAGTCACTGCGTACATCGAGACGGATGATGAAAATTTTCTCGTCGATTGCCTTCAGCACAGCGCGCGCGAGGTCTTCCGCCGTCCAGTCATCGGCCGTGAAGCGCTGCAGTTGCCGGTGCATGAAGCAGAAGCAGTCCGCGAGCAAGCGATTGGACAGCGGCAGCGAGTCATCACGGCGCATCCGCATCAGTTCATCGACCGCACAGTCCCCAACGATAAAGCGATCGTAAAAGCTGCGATCTGCACGGTTGAGCATGATCCTGGGGCTGCTCGCATCGGTTTCACCATCGCCCGCAACAAGGAACGCGCGCACCCCGCGTTCAACTTCATCCGCATGATCGCCCTGGGCAAGGATCCGGCTGAGGGCAGCCAGCAGGATCGACATGGTGATGAGGCGCTGCTGCCCGTCGATGACAATCGGCCCGTCAGTGTCACAGTGACGAACGACGATAGCGCCAAGGAAATAATCCCCGCTGTCTTCCGCAAAGATGTTGAAGAGGTCACGCCACAAATTTTCGACGTGATCTTCATCCCACGAATAATGTCGCTGGAAGCGCGGCACGACGAACGCGCGCTCGCCCCGGAGGAAGCGTCCAAGCGACGTGACTTCGCTGGAAACCGGCGTCATGACGCCACTACCTTTTAACTGATACGCAAACTTCGAAAGCTTGAAGAAGTATCACAGCGGCACAGTTGAGGGCGACAAAAAAGCCGCGCTGTGCACAGGCCAGAGGCAGGGGGGTCAGTTCGCCTTCATCTGGGCCATGGCACTGACGGCCAGAGCGCGCAGGCTCGTCTCCGGCAGTTCGCTCGCGAGCACATAGCGCACGCCGTCCGCGCTCCAGTGCACTGAGGTAATGTCGCGCCGGGCGACGACCGACAAGCCCGACTCCGGTCCACCGGACATCAAGTAAAGCGACACCAGTTCACCATCCGCGCCGGCGTAGCTGAGTTGCATCATTCGGCTGCCGCGATAGCTCAAGACCTGTCCGCGGCGGAATGTTAACGCGTTATCAGAAAAGCTAGGAATCCTCAGCGGCTTGTTGAGGATGCGCTGGAGTTGTAACTCGACGAGGTCTCGGTTGGTCTGGCTTTGCGGATCGCCCGCCACCGAGGCGATCGTGAAATGCGAATGCAGCCGCGCAACGTCAGCCGCCCACTGGCTCGCCGGTGCGGGAACCCGTGCATCGATCTTCTCCATCGACGGGCCGCTGTTGAGCCGCATCCACTTGCCAGCCCCGTAGCCTGCAATGGCCGCGAGTACAGACAGAATGCCGGCCCACAGGATCATCCGTGCAAAAGAGCGCTTTGCGGTTCCGGCTTGTCGTGGGCGCTTGTCGGAGTGAAGCGCGATTCGCTCCCCGCGTGACGGGTCTGATTTTGGCTGGACGCTGCGCGCCGGCTTCGGTCGCTCGGGCCGCGAGGCGGTACGGGTGCGTCGGGACAGTGTCTCGAAGGTCTGGATGAGCTGGCTTTGGGTCATCTTCAGACGGCTGATGCGCGCGCGAAGCTCCGCGCTCCCCCCAACCATGCGCTCGACAGACTTCGCTTGCGGCGCGCCGAGCTGACCATCGAGATAGGCCAGCAGCAATTCATCGGAAAGCTGGCTCATGCCATTTGCCCCGCTGCCTCCGGCATCGCGCCTGTTTCGGCTGGGTCCCCCGCCAAGTTGCTCGCTTGCGCGCGGCCCTCACGTCGATCCAGCCAGTGACCGACGGCGACATGCCCTCGCGCTACCCGCGTCATAACCACCTGCACCGTCGTATCGAAGACTTCAGCTGTCTCGTCATAAGACAGCCCCTCACCGTAGACGAGCAGGAGCGTTGCACGCTGTTGCGCGGGCAGATCGGCGATCACCTGGGCCAAGCCCTTGTGCCGCGCTGCGGCTTCCGGCGTATCGGCGGGCATCGCAAAGCAACGCGGATCAGCACGCTGTGCAGTCTCGCCAGCGGCCGCCGACCGCTTCATCCATAGCGCATGGGCCGCCTGATACGCTTCGAGCACACCGTCAGCACCAACACGATCATGCGCCTTGACGCCTTCCAGGCTCGCCATCGCAGCCTGCGCCAGGCTCGTACCCGCGCGCATCGAGCCGGTCAGCGCGATGGTGAAAGCGCGCAAGCGTGCATAGACCGATCTGTCGGCGCATCCGCTATCGAGAGCTTGATCTGTTGCGCTCATCGCGTCCCCCATGTCCTTGCAATTTGAGGAAAATGGCTCATCGACGATTAGGCCGAGTGTAGGGAAACAAGGTTTACAACTTGTGAACGCATCGTGGACATAGCAGCCTTAACTGGGGAATGGCGAACAAACATCTTGCCATCTATTCGCCGCATTGAACGTGCTGAATTATGAGTAAGAAGTAACAAGCGTGATAAGAACCTCGATAACAACTGTATTAGTGGGATTGCACACGCACATCGAAACGCATCGGGTCAAGTAGAGGCAGGGCCACGCTCGAGTCTGTACTGGCTTGGGAACAACCAGCTTGATGGCAGTACGCGTGGATCGCTATTGGGACATAGCCTGATCACATGCAAAGCGGACGCCCTGCGGTCGTTTGGCGGAAGGCCGAGCATGTTGTCATGGCACAGAGAGGCACATTCGTTGAGCTTGAACACACACTCGCTAGAACAGCATGACGCGCACGCATCGCGGTCGCAACAGCTGCAACGCAGAAGCGGCCTGCCCCGAGCCAACAAGCTGAAGTCGCTTGTCGAGGCGTCAGCGGCGCGTGGACGCACGAACACAGCCGCGAAGTCCGCGGTGCGGACCGCGCTGGCTACGCCTGGCACAATCCGGCGCGCATATCTGCGAATGCTAGCCCCCGCGCACAGACTTTACCGCGACCGGCATATCGAAAGGTTGCTTTTCAAGCCGTCATCGGTGAGCCAGCGCGATGGGGCGGCAAAATCCGCACAGGCTGAAATCAATTACGGGCCGATCCCTGGCCAGGTGTTCGACTGGATTATCCAGGGTCTCGACGTGACGCTGCGCGAATGTGCTTTTGTGGATTTTCGCGCTGGCAATGCGCGGACGTTACTCTATGCGGCGATGCACGATTTCGAACGCGCCATCGGCTACGAGTACAGCGACACCGCTTATGACGACGCGCAGCTCAACGTCAGCCAATTCCCGCGGACTTACATGAAATGCCGCGATGTCGAAGTCCGGCGCGGTGACCGCGGCGATATCGTCATTCCGGATCAGCCGCTGGTGCTGTTTTTCCCCAACGCTGCGAACGAGCGGTTCCTATCGCTGATGCTCGATCATGTCTCGGCGTCGTACCGCATGAACCCACGTCGCATCTACTTGCTGATGGAGGGGGCGGACGAAACGATCGCGGCGGGCTGGGACGACATCTTTGAGCAGACCAATCCGCCGGTTGTCACGCGGCTCAAGCTCAAGCTGTTCAGCCCCGTAAATATCCGCGTTTACCGTTCGCTGGTCTGAGGGCGATTACCAAATCGTCATGTGACGCGCCCCCGCCTCGCCTCTTTTGGCTGCGACTCTTGGTCACAAGCCGAGGGAAGCTTAGGAGGTAGGCATGTTCCAAATCGATTATGCGTCAGGCGCAGCACGCATCGCGGCGTTGCTCGCACTGGCTTACGCTCTTTCCCTCGGCACTGTTCAGGCCGGTGAAGCGCCGGTGAAGCTGGATGCGCGCTTCAGCCAATCGGTCGTGAAAGCCGGCGAGACCACTCGTGCGTTTCTGCGCGTGGGCCTGAGCGGTGTCCAGCCGCCCGCTATGGCGGACCGGACTCCGGCCAATATCGCCCTGGTCATCGACAAGTCCGGCTCCATGCAAGGCGCGAAGATCGCCGATGCACGCGAGGCTGCGCTGATGGCGCTGGAACTGTTGGGCGAAGATGACACACTTGCAGTGGTCGCCTTCAATCAGGCCGTCGATGTGGTGCTCCCCGCAACTTCGGCCAGTGATTTGCCGAATATGCGCCGGGCGATCAGCAGAATCGCCGCGGGCGGACGAACGGCGCTGTTCGCGGGCGTGCAGCGCGGCATCGATGAGGCGCTCACATTTCTCGACCCTTACACCGTAAACCGGGTGATTCTGTTGTCCGATGGACTGGCCAATGTCGGTCCGACCTCCCCTGATCGCATCGCCTCGCTCGGCCGTGATGCGGGTGGCGAAGGCATCTCGATCACCACGATCGGTCTTGGCCTGGGCTACAATGAAGACCTGATGACCCGGCTCGCGCTCAACAGCGACGGCAATCACGCCTTCGTCGAGCACCCGGATGATCTCTTGGACATCTTCGACAGGGAATTCGGCGATGTGTTCTCCGTGGTCGCTCAGGAGGCCGCCGTCGAGGTCGAGTTTCCCGAAGGCGTACGTCCGCTACGCGCGCTGGGCCGGCCCGCAGAGATCGACGGTCGGCGCGTTACCTTCAACCTGCGCCAGATCTATGGTGGCCAGGAGAAATACATCCTGGTCGAAGTGGAGATCGCGGGCAACGCCGCACCCGAGCGCGTGAAACCCTCTCAGGTCTCGGCACGCTACACCGACATGGGCACGCAGGAAGCGGTCGAAATTGAAGAAAGCGTGAAACTTACATTTAGCGACGACGCCGAGCAGATCGCGGCGAGCCGCGACAAGGAGGTGCTGTCAGCCGCGACCATTCAGCTTGCCACCTTGAGCAGCGAGGAGGCTGTCAAGCTGCGTGACAGCGGGCAGGTCGATGAAGCACGCAAGCTGCTGGAGGACAACGCGGCGTATCTAACGGAACAGGCGCGCTCGCTTGCCGCGCCCGCGCTGGAGAGCCTCGCCCAAGACCAGGCCCGCGATGCCGAAGCGATGGCCTCAGGCGATTGGGCCCGGCAGCGAAAGGACATGCGCTCACGCCAGTACAAAGGCAAAACCCAGCAGAGTTACTGACGAGGCGCCGGGCAGCGCGTCTGCCCGGCATTTCCATCGCGCGGCCCGCTCATCCGAAATGCGTGCCTTTACCAAGCGGGAAGCCGCGCAGGAACTCCACGCCGGACACCGGCCGCTTGCCCGCGCGCTGCACCTTGGTCAGCCGGACAGCCTGATTACCGCACGCCACCGTAAGCTGGTTGTCGAGCAATTCGCCTGGCTGGCCTCGCCCCTTCACGCAGACCGAGCGCAGCACTTTCACCCGCTCCGGCCGCCCGCCCAGCAGAGCCTCGAACCACGCGCCAGGGAATGGCGACATCGCGCGGATGCGATTGTGCACCTCCTGCGCCGGATTCTCCCAGCGGATGCGAGCTTCCTCCTTGCTGATCTTCGCGGCGTAAGTCACGCCCTCTTCGGGCTGCGGCCGGCACTTCAGTTCGCCGCGCGCCAGACGATCGAGCGCCTTGCCCATGAGGCTCGCGCCGACAAAGGCAAGCTCGTCATGCAACTCGCCAGCCGTCATGTCCGGGCCAATCGCCACGCGTTCCATCAAGCACATCGGTCCGGTATCCAAGCCTGCGTCCATCTGCATGACCGTTGCACCGGTTTCCGTATCGCCTGCCATGATCGCGCGCTGAATCGGCGCAGCCCCGCGCCAGCGCGGCAACAACGAGGCATGCAGATTGAGACAGCCATAGCCCGGCGTATCGAGTACCGCGCGCGGCAGAATCAAACCGTAAGCGACCACGACGGCCACATCGGGCTCCAACGCCGCGAGTGCCTCAACCGTTTCGGGCTTGCGCAAGCTGGTGGGCGTGCAGACCGGGATGCCGGCTTCATCGGCAAACTTGTGCACGGGCGATGGGCGCAACTCCATCCCCCGGCCAGCTGGACGCGGCGGCTGGCTGTACACCGCGGCGACATCATGCCCGGCGCAAACAATCTCGCTGAGGGTGGGCACGGAGAAATCCGGGGTGCCCATGAAAACGACCCGGAGCTTCGGCATCTGGGGCCCCATAGGAGACGCGCGGCGGCGCGAAACGAGCTTACGCGAGATAAGAGGACTGTTCCGGGCGCGCCGCGACAAATGATGCGCTGCAACATGCTTTAGACCTTGGTAGCGACGCCGTCCAGCGCGGTCTCGCACCGCTAACACCTACGCGCTGATCACACGGCTTCGTCGCTTCGCTGGGCTTTCATGAACTTCTTGACCAAGCGGTCGCGGCGCAACCGGGAGAGATGGTCGATGAACAGCACGCCGTCCAGATGGTCAATCTCGTGCTGTACGACCGTGGCCATCAGCCCCTCGCAATCCATCTCCCGCTCGGCCCCCGCTTCATCGGTATAGCGCACGCGGCACTGCCCCGGCCGCTCGATCTCGGCGTAGATCTCAGGGATCGACAAACAGCCCTCCTCGTGCGCGCGCAGCTCATCCCCCAGGCTCACGATCTCGGGGTTGATCATCACAAGCGGGCTCTTCTCTTCTTCGTCGCGGGCGAGGTCGATCACCAGCAGTCGGCGCGAGACTGCAATCTGCGGCGCGGCCAGCCCGATCCCCGGCGCGTCATACATCGTCTCAAGCATATCGGCTGCAAGCCGGCGCACATCATCATCGACGCGCTCAAGCGGCAGCGTCTTCTTGCGCAGCACAGGGTCGGGCAGTTTGATGATATCTCGAACGCTCATCCTCGCTGAGATAGTCCGGTTGAGCGGCTTCGTCAAACCGCACGTTCGCGTTTTGGTCTGCACACGACGCGAATCCCGTTAGGCTGCGGCGCGATGGCAGAAATCGAAACATGGCTCGTGCGCGCTGGGGATGCCGTCGCCGGGGCGGACCCGATCTGGGTGCTGGAGACGGGTGTGGCTGGCGCGCTTGGGATTTGTCTGATCGCGGTGCTGCTAATGTGGCGCGCGGGCCTGCGTCGCGCCCGCGCAGATGCCGAGCGCATCGCGGAACAAACCTGCGTACAAACGCGCGCGTTGCACGACGAACTGGCTGGCCTGAAGGAGCGGCTGCAGTCGCTGTCGGAGTTGTCTTTGCACACTCACTCACAACTGACCGGCGCGCTCCAGGAGCGGCTTGACCACGTATCGCAACATCTCGGCGAGCATCTGCAGGCCCAGCAGCGCGACACAGCCGCCCAACTCTCCCAGCTTCATCAACGGCTTTCGGTAATCGACGCGGCGCAGGCCAACATTGCCGACCTGACCGGACGCGTGGTGAGCCTGCAAGACATCCTTGCCGACAAACAGGCGCGCGGCGCCTTTGGCCAGATGCGCATGGAGACGATTATCCGCGACGCCCTGCCCTCTGGGGCGTTCAGCTTTCAGCCAAGCCTGTCGAACGGCACGCGCCCGGACTGCATTATCCGCTTGCCGGGTGCGTCCGCGCCGCTGGTGATCGACGCGAAGTTCCCGCTGGAGAGCTTTGAGCGGCTGCGCACCGCGCATGAGACGGGAGCCCGCAAGGCAGCGGCCACGCAGGTGCGCCAGGCCGTGGGACGCCACATTGACGCGATCGCGGAGAAATACATCCTGCCCGGCGAGACGCAAGACAGCGCACTGATGTTCGTGCCTTCAGAATCGGTCTACGCCGAGATTTACGAGCAGTTCCCCTACCTGATCCAGAAGTCGCATTGCGCCCGCGTCATTATCGTCTCGCCGAACATGCTCATGCTGGCGGTTCAGACCATGCTCAGCATCGTCAAGGATGCGCGGATGCGCGAGCAGACAGATGTGCTTCGGAAGGAGGTCAGCGCGCTCACGCGCGACGTCGCGAAGCTGGCGCAGCGCGCGGCTAGGCTGCAGCGGCATCACCGGTTGATGGGTGAGGAACTCGACAAGTTGGCGGGCCTGAGCGACACGATCAGCACGCGCGGCCAGCGGATCGACGCGCTCGATTTCGACGAAGCGCAGCCGCCCGCAGCGAACGGGCGCGCAGCGGGTTAGCGCGTTGCCGCCCGGCGAAGGCTGGCTCGCTTCAGTGCGCTGGCGGTCAGAGCCGCCACGACAGCCGCTGCGATCTGCAGGGCCAGCAATACCGTCGCATCGCCCGCGCGCACGCCGAGATAGCTGTCGGTGAGTGTGCGCGCAATCAGCAGCGCCGGGTTTGCCAGCGACATTGCCGGGGTCGCGAGATAGACCACCGCCAGCGTCAGCCCGGCGAAGGCGCTGCCTATCAACGGTCCACGCGCCGTCGCCAGCGTCACGGCAAAGACCAATACGAAAGTCGCCGCCGCCTGGCCTGCCCAAACGCCCGCGCCGCTCAGCGGCCGCCCGCCATGCTGGATCGCGCCCATGTCGAAAACTGCATGAGCCGCCACCGCGCCGAGCATCGCGCCGCCGATCTGCACGCTGGCACGCCACACAGCGGGTTCGACTGGGTCGGCCCGCACAATCACATCAGCCAGCGTGAGCGCCGGGTTGAAGCGGCCACCGAACACCAGCAGCGCAGCGAAAACCACACCGGCCATGAGCGCGATCAACCAGTCCGCGCTGAGCGGGAGCTGCGCGGGGAACCGCTCCGCCGCCAGCCCCGTGCCGATCACCAGGGCGCTGAAAACGGCCGTACCCAGTGCTTCGCGTGTGAGCTGGCGCAACTGGCGTGCGGTCATGCGGCCTCCGAAATCGGCGCTATTTCAGGAACATTGGCAGGCCCTCGACCCGCTTGATTCGCGCACGGTACTGGTCCGGGTCGTAAAACATGTCCACATCGACCAGCCGCTTGCCCTTGGTGCTAATGTCGGCGGACTTGGTGGTGTATCTCCCCTCCTCGATCGACATCATTAGTCCGCGCTTGCCCTCGTCGAGAAGCTGCACGGCCATCGTGCCGAAGTTGCGCCCCACCATCAGATCCATCGCATCCGGCGCGCCAGCGCGGAGCAGATAGGCGAGGTTCTGGTTCATCACGTTGATGCCATGGCGCTTGATGACATCGCCCACATCCTGACCGATACCGCCCAGCTTGCGATGGCCATAGGCGTCAGCCGGGCCGCTCTCGACGATGCTGCCGCCATCGAAATGCGCACCCTCAGAGACCACCACCACGGCATAGTGCTCAGGGTTGCGCGCACGGTCCTCGGCGAGCAGGCGAGCGACTTTGTCGCCGTCAAATGGCACCTCCGCGATGAGGATGCGGTCAGCCCCCGCGAGATAGCCACTGATCAGGGCAGACTCACCGGAGTTGCGCCCGAACATCTCTACCACCATGACGCGCTCGTGGCTGTTCGCCGGGGTGCGCAGGCGGGTGATGAGTTCGACGCCGCGGTTCACGCAGGTGGAAAAGCCGATGCAGTAGTCGGTGCCGAAGACATCGTTGTCCATGGTTTTGGGGATGCACATGGTCGGCGCACCTTCGCCATGCAGGCGCGCGGCATAAGACAGCGTATCGTCCCCGCCGATCGCCACCAGCACGTCGATCTTCAAATGCTCGATCACGCGCAGGACGTGCTCGGTGCAGTCGACCTTCTCATCCTCCGGCTTGCCCGCGAACTTTCCGCGCAGATGCTGCGGCAGGTCCTTGACCGCCATGGCCGACGGCTTGGTGCGTGAGGTATGCAGGAAGGTGCCGCCCATGCGATCCCTGTCGCGCACGACTTCGGGGCTCAGCGCGATCGTCCACTCGTTCACGGTTTCCGGGTTGTCCGGGGCGATGTTCAGCGGCCCCGCCCAGCCCCGGCGCAAGCCTGTCACCGACCAGCCGCGCGCAGCCGCCTCTTCCGTCACTGCCTTGATCGCTGCGTTGAGGCCCGGCACATCGCCGCCCCCCGTCAGAATGCCAAGATGCATCGCTCGTCCTCATTGCTTGTCCCTGAAGCCTTGCGCGCCACTGATAAAGGCGTTTTGCGTGCGTGCCAATCCCGCTGCGGTGGCTTTTTCGCTGGCCTCCCCATAGCGGTTGTCGACGGCCTGCCCGACCCGTTACTATCGCGCCGCAGCCAAGCGGGACCGCCCCGCAACATTGGAGAGACTGGAGCACGACGCATGGCCGAGAAAACCAGCACCGGCAATTTTTTCGAGGACTTTACCCTCGGCCAAACCATCATGCACGCTACGCCGCGCACGTTAACGTCAGGCGACGCGGCGCTTTACACCGCGCTATACGGCTCGCGCTTTCCGGTGCAATGCGCCGACAGCTTCGCCCAGCAGATCGGCTATGCGAGCGCGCCGCTCGATGACCTGCTTGTGTTTCACACTGTGTTCGGCAAGACGGTGCCAGATATCTCGCTCAATGCCGCCGCCAATCTCGGCTATGCCAACTGCCGCTTCCTAAACCCAGTCTATCCGGGTGACACCCTCAGCACGATCTCGGAGATCATCGGCCTGAAGCAGAATTCCAGCGGGCGCACCGGCATAGTCTATGTGCGATCGACCGGGCGCAACCAGCATCGCGGCGTGGTGCTGGAATATGTACGTTGGGTGATGGTCAACAAGCGCGATCCAGACAGCCCTGCGCCGGAAACCGTCGTGCCCGCGTTGCCTGAAGAGGTGCCTGCCGACCAACTCGCCAGCGCAGTGCCACCGCTGCAAATTGAGGGCTATGACACCGCGCTGGCCGGCTCGCCGCATCGCTGGGGCGACTATGAGCCCGGCGAGCGCATCGACCATTTTGACGGCATCACGATCGAGGAAGCCGAGCACCAGATGGCCACCCGGCTGTTTCAGAACACCGCGCGGGTCCACTTCAACCAGCACAGCGAGAAGGATGGGCGCTTCGGCCGCCGGCTCGTCTATGGCGGGCACGTGATTTCGATCGCGCGTGCGCTCACTTTCAACGGGCTGGCCAACGCGTTTCACATCATCGCGATCAATGGCGGCCAGCATGTCGCGCCGGTATTCGCCGGAGACACGATCTTCGCGTGGAGCGAAGTTCTGGACCGCGCGGAGATTAAAGGACGCGGCGATATCGGCGCGCTACGGCTGCGCACGGTGGCGACGAGGAACCGCGCCTGTCTGGATTTTCCCTATAAGGCGGGTGATGCGACCTTCGATCCAAGCGTTGTGCTGGATCTGGACTATTGGGTGGTCATGCCGCGATGAGCGGTATCCCGTCGTGATGCCGCGACCTGCGCAATGCCCATCGCGCCTACCCCAGCCGCCACAGCGACCGCTGCCGCAACCCCCGCCGGCGTGGTGATCCACAGTCCTGCTCCGATGAGGCCAGCAGTCGCCAGCACCCACAAAAAATCGGCGAATGAGAAGTAGAGCACGAGCCAGCGGTGCGGCTGCGCCCCACGGCTTGTATACAGCAGGTGCAGGCCGTTCAGGAGGAGCAGCCCTCCCAAGAGCCGGACGACTGTATCGGGGGCAGGCGGGGCGCCCAGAAACGCGGCAACGGCGCTCGGGAAGGCAACGAAAAGCCCACCAAAGCCGATACAACTTGCAGCGTTGATTTGCAGGATTGTTCTCAGCGATGTCATCGTGCACCCTTTCTTGTCAACCGGGATGACAACTTAAGCCAAGGATGCCAATAATGTCAACTCAGTTGACAAGCTCACCGCAGGCCGGCTTACCGATGGTCGAAAGTGATACTCTGTCGCTGGCCTTTCTACTCGGTGAAGTGCGGGACAGGCTGCTCGCGCGGCTTTCAGATGAGTTGGCGGCGCGGGGCTACCCTCGCGTTACGCCGTCGGCACTGGGCTTCCTCGGGCAATTGGACTGCGGCATCAACTACGCTTCGGGCATCGCCGAGAAGCTCAATGTGTCACGCCAGATGGTTGCAAAAACCGTTGTTGAACTGGAGAAAGCTGGCTGGCTCGTTCAGCAACCTGACCCAGAGCGACGCAATCGCAAGGTGATCCGGTTTACCGCCGACGGCGAGCGCCTGATGGCCGATGCGCGGCAGGTGCTTGGAGACTTGGACGCTCAGTTTGAAAAAGCTTACGGGCCAAATTTCGTAGCGGACATCTCCAAGAAGCTCGAACGCTTGAAAAAACATCTCGATACCAGAGGCGCTTGAGCCCGTCGCTCAAAGAGCACGCTAAAGCAAAGCGGCTGGCCAATCATGCTAACCGCAGTCGACCGGCGTGTCGTAGCCGAGACCGGGGCGGAAACGGTCTTCGACGCCCTCAACCAGCGGCGCGAACTGCGGCTTGTCAGCTTCGGGGAAGCTGATCGACAGCACATTGATAATGCGCTCACCGCAGGAAAACATGACCTTTTGATAGTAGATTGTATCGCCGCGGTAACCCGACAGCACGAACCAGCTATTTCCAACTGGGCTATATGTCAGCTCGTCATAGCCGTCGTAGTCGCTCAGGAGCGTCTGGCGATACGCGCGCAGGGTGAGGCCTTCTGAGTTGTTCGCGCCGAAGACGACCATCCGCGCGCGACCGTCCGGCGTGGTGAAGGCGCGGCCGTCTCCATTTGCCGAAACTGGGCCTGGTTCGAACCATTCGCGTGGAAAGGACAGCCGGTAGCCGAACCTCTCATTGTGATAGACGGTCCAATCACTCGCTGGCGGGGGCGGGCTGAGCGCCAGCGCCGCGACCGGTGCGAGGCTTAGACACAAGACGCAGACAATCAACCGCATGACCGCTTCTCATCAGCCCTCACCAGCACACCACGCAACACCGGACTGCGCACTAAAGCAACCCGCTCAACTCGTACGGTCCAGCCCGGCGAAGAAACGGCTGATGACCTCTGCGGTGGAAATGTCGTTATTCTGGATACCTAACGCCCGCTCCGCCATGAACCGCAAATTACGGATCGGCGAGCCAGGCACCCGGTGGCCACCGCCCTCTACGCGCAGCAGAATCACTGGCGCAGCGCGGCAATTCGTGCTGAAGAACATCACGACGCGCGAGGCGTCGCGCGGGTCGCGATCAGGCAGCATCCGCCGGCCCGGCCGGCCGTCACAACCGTTGTGCACGCGCCAGAATTCGACCGTTTCAAACGTGGAGACCACCTCGCCGCGCCAACCGCGAAACCCGACGCCGCCGCCGTCATAAGGCACGATCCGGTCATCGGTGCCATTGATCACCATCATGGGAGCGGGACGGTCCGGCGCGCAGCGCTCGATCACGGGCACTGGCATATTTGCGATGATCGAGGCGAACCCGGCAAAGGCGTCTGGCGCATCGCAGGCCAGCTTGTGCACCATCATGCCACCATTCGAGACGCCGGCGACATAAACGCGCTCGGGATCAGCCAAACCGCGCCGAACCAGACTGCGTTTCAGGCGCAGCATGAATGCGACATCGTCACTGCGCCGGCCGCGGAATGCGCGGCCATCGTTCCAGCCACGCCCAAGGCTATCGGGATAGACCGCAGCGAAGCCCTCGCGCTCGGCGATTCGGTCCAGCCCCATGACCTCGCGCACGCGTGCGCCGTCGCCGCCCGCGCCATGCAGAACGATCACCACCGGAACGGGACCACCACGCTCGCGCGCGCGCTGCGGCATGAACACTGTGTAAGTGCGCGGCAAGCCGTCAACCACGGTCTCGCCATACAGATCGCGCGCCTGCGCCCCCGATGCGAAAATTGCGCCGGCAACCAGTACCACCGCGAGCAGAACTGCTCCAAGCCAAACCTGCCTCATGCCTGTCGCTCCCCATGTGCCGCGCGCCGGGGCGCACCCGCCTTCTTAGTCATAACGTCGCACGCGCCACCGCGCGCCATCCCAATCCGTTGGATGGCATCATCCGTAGACGATGCCACATTGCATCTCATTATTGCATTGCGGTAAAAGTGTGCAATGAACAAGATCGCGAGGGGTTTGATGTCCAAGCACGCCGACCAGCGGCCGCTATCGCCGCATCTTCAGATTTATCGTCCGCTGATTTCGATGGTGATGTCGATCTTCCATCGGCTCACCGGAGCGGTGAACTACCTGGGTATGCTTGTGCTTGCGGCATGGCTGATGGCTGCTGCGAGCGGCCCTGAAACCTACACGCTCGTCATGGACTGGATCGGCTCGCCGGTTGGATACGTGATACTGTTCGGCTTGAGTTGGTCGGTCTTCCACCACATGCTCGGTGGCCTCCGGCACTTCATCTGGGACGTGGGCTACGGCTTCGAGATACCCCAGATTCGGCGCCTCGCGTGGGGGACGATCATCGGCTCGATGAGCTTGACGCTTGCGTTCTGGGCCGCGTTGCTGATGACGATGGGAGCACTATAGAAATGTCCACACCAACCCCACTGGCTCGCGCGCGCGGGCGCGGCTCGGCGCATGAGGGAACAAGCCACTTCTGGTGGCAGCGATTGACCGGCGTCGCCAACCTTATCGCGCTGGCATTCTTCGTCGTCACTGTTTTCGTTGTCGCCGGCGCGAGCCATGCGCAAGTAAAGGCCTACTTTGCCGCACCCCTGGCCAGCGTGTTGATGCTTCTTCTTATCGGATCGGTCGCCTACCACATGTATTTGGGAATGCAGACCATCGTGGATGACTATGTCCATGCGTCGGGCAGCCGGCTGGTCGCCTCAATTATGAATGTGCTCTTCACCGTGATTGTCGCACTGGCCTCGGCGCTTGCGGTGCTGAAACTCAGCTTGGGAGCCTGAACAGATGAACACTCGGACCAATGGCAACGGCGCGGCTCAGTCAGCGCCGGGCGTGAACGGGCGTGCTTATGCTTTTAACGACCACAGCTATGACGTGGTGGTGGTCGGCGCGGGCGGCTCAGGTCTGCGCGCTACGCTTGGTTGCGCGGAAGCGGGGCTGAAAACCGCCTGCGTGACGAAGGTCTTCCCCACGCGCTCGCACACGGTGGCTGCGCAGGGTGGCATCGCTGCGTCGCTGGGCAACATGGGGCCGGACGACTGGCGCTGGCATATGTACGACACCGTCAAGGGGTCCGACTGGCTGGGCGATCAGGACGCCATCGAATATCTATGCCGACACGCCTCTGCCGCGGTTTACGAGCTGGAGCATTACGGCATGCCGTTCTCGCGTACCGACGACGGCAAAATCTATCAGCGCCCGTTCGGCGGCATGACCACCCAGTTCGGCGAAGGCCCGCCCGCGCAGCGCACCTGCGCGGCGGCCGACCGCACCGGCCACGCCATGCTGCACACGCTGTATGGCCAGAGCTTGCGCCACTCCGCCGAGTTCTTCATCGAGTATTTCGCGCTCGACTTGATCATGGATGAAGACGGTGTATGCCGCGGCGTCGTCGCGCTGTGCCTCGACGACGGCTCGATCCACCGCATCCGCGCGCACAAGACCATCCTTGCGACCGGCGGCTATGGCCGCGCCTATTACTCATGCACCAGCGCGCACACCTGCACCGGCGACGGCAACGCGATGGTGCTGCGGGCCGGCCTGCCGCTCCAGGACATGGAGTTCGTCCAGTTCCACCCGACGGGCATCTTCGGCGCGGGAGTGCTGATTACCGAGGGCGCGCGCGGCGAAGGCGGTTATCTGACAAACTCCGAAGGCGAGCGCTTCATGGAGCGGTATGCCCCCAGCGCCAAGGACCTCGCATCACGCGATGTGGTCTCGCGCGCCATGACCATCGAAATCAAGGAAGGTCGCGGGGTCGGTCCGAACAGCGATCATATCCACCTGCATCTGGAGCATCTCGACCCGGATGTGATCGCCGAGCGTCTGCCGGGTATCTCCGAGGCCGCCAAGGTGTTTGCCAATGTTGACCTGACTCGCGAGCCGATCCCCGTCCTGCCGACGGTGCATTACAACATGGGCGGCATTCCCACGAACGTTCACGGCGAGGTTATCAGCCCGCGCGGCGGCAACCCGGATGCACCCGTGCCTGGCCTGATGGCCATTGGCGAGGCGGCTTGCGCCTCGGTGCACGGCGCCAACCGGCTTGGCTCGAACTCGCTGATCGACCTGGTCGTCTTCGGGCGCGCTGCAGCCAACCACTGCGCCGATACAATCGAGCCGAACACGCCGCACCGGGAACTGCCACGCGACGCTGGCGACAAGGCGATCGCCCGGCTCGACCGTTTCCGCTATGCCGATGGCGGCACGCCGACCGCCCAGCTTCGCGCCGATATGCAACGCGCGATGCAGGAGAACTGCGCGGTGTTTCGCACGCAAGAAATCCTTGACGAAGGACTAACGCGGATCGCCAAAGTGTGGTCCGGCGTGGAAGATATCCGCGTGACCGACCGCTCGCTGGTGTGGAATACAGACCTGATCGAGACGCTTGAGTTTGACAATCTGATCGCGCAATCCGCCGTGACGATGCACAGCGCGGGCAATCGTCAGGAGAGTCGCGGCGCGCACGCACGCGAGGACTATCCTGAGCGGGACGACGACAACTGGATGAAGCACACGCTATCTTGGGCGGATACCAAGGCACTGAAGGTGCGTCTTGATTATCGCCCGGTGCACAGCTACACGCTGACCAACGACATCACCTATATCGAGCCGAAAGCGCGGGTTTATTAACTTGGCACGTTCATAGCGAACCGAGTCGGGAGAGAAAGAAACATCATGGTTCAATTGACGCTGCCGAAAAATTCGACGATCCGCAGAGGCAAGGTCTGGAATAAGCCGGATAACGGCGCGAAAGGCAACTTCAAGGCCTTCGAGGTTTATCGTTGGGATCCGCAAGGCGGCGAAAACCCGCGCACCGACACCTACTACATCGACCTTGACAAATGCGGGCCGATGGTGCTCGACGCGCTCATAAAGATCAAGAACGAGATCGACCCGACGTTGACCTTCCGCCGGTCCTGCCGCGAGGGCATCTGCGGCTCCTGCTCGATGAACATCGACGGGGTCAACACGCTCGCCTGCACCTGCGCCAGCGCCGACAGCCGGAGTACCGTCAAGATTTATCCGCTGCCGCATATGAGCGTCGTCAAGGACCTCGTCCCCGACCTGACACACTTCTACGCACAGCACCGCATGATTCAGCCCTGGCTGGAAACAACCTCCACGACCCCGGAAAAGGAATGGCGCCAGACCCGCGACGATCGCGAGAAACTTGACGGGCTTTATGAGTGCATCATGTGCGCGTGTTGCTCGGCATCGTGCCCGAGCTACTGGTGGAACTCCGACAAGTATCTCGGCCCGGCGATATTGCTGCAGGCCTATCGCTGGATCATCGATAGCCGCGATGAGGCAACCGGTGATCGGCTCGATCAGCTCGAAGACCCGTTTCGGCTGTATCGCTGCCACACCATCATGAACTGCACGCAAGCCTGTCCAAAGGGGCTGAACCCAGCAAAGGCGATCGCTCAGACCAAGAAGATGATGGTGGAGCGGCGCGGCTAGAACGCAGTTCGACAAAGCCTGTCCCGGACTTGATCCGGGATGGGAGCGGGTTTTCGGATAGGAATGTGCGTCAAATCAGATATTTCGCGCGCTTTTTCGATTCAGCCATAACAAAAATCCGCTACGTGGGCATTCGCGCCGTGTGATGGGGCGGCTTCAGACTGAACCGGTCCGGCATTTCTTTGCAGATTTCGCAGATGTCGTCACAACAGGTCAGTCAGCGATGCGTCTTCAAGCGCCCAGCGCTATAGAACAGCTAGAGGCCTGTTCAATAAAAACTGAATCGCCGAACAGGCTCTAACTTATTGTTTGGTCGCACTTTGGTCGCTTCGCGCCCGCCGTTGGCTACTGACGCAAAACCGGCTTCCAGTTTTGCTGAAAGTGCTCCAGAGCAGAAGGTATGTTGGCTGTGTCCTGATGCTGGCCCCCTGCAAGTCGCGCGGAACCCTGCTCACGCCCTTGAAGCTGCAACACAGGCCTCGCGGCTCAGGTCTCGTCGCGTGACTTCTTGAATACCGAGCGCCAGAAATCATACGCAGCGATCAGCAGCGCGACGGACACCAGGATGATCAGGTCCGGCTCGGCCACCCAAATCAGCACCACCGCATTGAACGCGATAAGCCCCAGCAGGGCCACGAAGGCCAAGATCTTATCAATCACCGGCATGGCTTACCTTTTTCATTGGCTGCTGGTTTAACCGCTCACTCTTGCGCCAGCGCAGCCACATGCTGGACCAGCCAGTTTGCCGTGCGCAACAGGCGAGCATCGTCAAACCGCCGCCCGACAAGCTGGACGCCCAGCGGCAGACTGTCGACATCAAGCAGCGGCAGGCTCACGCACGGCACGCCACTGAAGGTCCAAAGCGCATTGAACACCGGGCTGCCGGTGCTGTCCAACCCTTCCGGGGCAGGGCCAGCGCTGGCGGGCGTCAGGATCGCGTCATAGCGCTTCAAAATCTCGTCGAGACCGGCGCTCATCACCTGGCGCATTTCCAACGCGGTATTGTAGTCAACCGCTTTCACCTGGCGGCCTTCTGCGATCATCTCGCGCATGATTGCGCTGGCCTGCTCTGGTGCATGGTCCACGAGTGGGCCGTAATGCTTGGCGATGCCGGCCATCTGCAGCATCCGCTGCCAGCCCCAAGCCATCTGGAACACGTCGGGGAGGTCCACGGTGTCGCACTGCGCGCCCAGCGCTTCTGTAAGTTCTGCGAATGCGTCCTGAGTCGCCGGCTCAGCGTGCTCGTCCCAGACCGGCGTCTTGATAAAGGCGAGGACTGGCGTCGTCGCTGGCGTGGTGGTGGCCACCGCCCGCAACGACCCTCGCGAATATGCGCGCATATCCGGATCTTTTTCATCATACGCGCTGATCGCGTCGCCCAGCAAGGCGATGTCTTCGAGCGAACGCGCGAACGTCCCGACCGTGTCGAGCGCAGGCGCCTGAGTGAGCACGCCAGTTCGTGAAATCGTTCCGTGCGTGGGCTTGAAACCGAACACGCCGCAGTAGCTGGCTGGCCGGATGATCGAACCGGCCGTTTGCGTGCCGAGCGCCAACGGGGCCATGCCTGCTGCGACCGCCGCCGCGGAGCCGGAGGACGAACCGCCCGGCGTTCGCTGCGGGTCATGCGGGTTGCGTGTCTTGCCAGGCGCATAAACGGCCAGTTCGGTCGTGACCGTCTTGCCAATGATCACCGCGCCGGCCTGGCGAAGCTGCGCTGCGACGGCTGCGTCCGCCCTTGGCCTGCGCCCCTCGTGGAGCGGCGTACCGTTGCAGGTGGGCATGTCGCGCGTGTCGATGATGTCCTTGAGGCCTACCGGCACCCCATGAAGAGGACCCACACCACGACCGGTCGCGCGCCACTCGTCCAGCCGCCGGGCTTGAGCGAGCGCGTGGTCCTCATCAAGATACGCCCAGGCCTGCACGTCAGGCTCACGCTCACGGATGCGGGCGAGACAGGCGCTGACTATCTCCTGCGACGAAACCGAGCCATTAGCGATCCGCCGCGCCGCCTCCGCCGCACTGAGTGCGCACAGCCCATCGACTGTGTTGCCAGGCCTCAAGCCCGCGCCGTTATCGGCCATAAAGCGTCTCCGGCAACCACAAGGCAATCCCCGGGAACTGATAGAGCAGAAACATCGAGAGGAAAATCATCAGCAGATAGGGCATCACGCCTGCGAATATCTGCATCAACCGCACCTCCGGCGGCGCAACCCCTTTCAAATAATATGCCGACATCGCCATGGGGGGCGTCAGGAACGAGGTCTGCAGATTGAGCGCGATGAGAATGCCGAAAAACAGCGGGTCGATCCCAAAGGCAGGCAGCAACGGCAAGAAGATCGGCACGAAGATGATGATGATCTCCGACCACTCCAGCGGCCAGCCGAGCAGGAAGATGATGAGCTGCGCCAGCAGCAGGAACATCCAGGGCTGCAGGTCAAGGCCGAGGACGAACTCGCTGATCAACGCTTCGCCGCCGAGATAGGAAAACACTGAAGCGAAGGTCCAGGAGCCAACGAACAGCCAGCACACCATCGCCGAGGTGCGCACCGTAAGGTAAACCGACTCGCGCAGCTTGTCCTGGTCGATAATGCGCCACATCATCATCCCCGCGAGGCCAGCGAAGAAGCCAATGTCAAAGGCGCGGAAGTTGGTCTCGTGGCGCGAGAACGTGTCGCCGAGTTGGAAGACCTCGAAAATGACCATGTAGACAGCCGCGCCAGCGAGGCCGATCAACGCACCCTGCCCGCCGAACACGAACATCCGCGCGACTTCCGGCCGGCGTGGTTGCAACGATCCAAGCAGCGCGGTGCGCGAAAGGGCGCCGATGACCAGAGCAAGGGCCAACATGCTGCCCGCACGGATCAAGAAGCCGGGTTCGTCGGGCGTCGGGATGCCGAACGTATTCGTCGCCAGCGCGCGCAAGGCGACATAAACGAACGCCAGCAGCAGCGTGATCGCCCCGCCATATCCGACCATGTAGAGGATCGTGTCGAAGGCGCTCCAGCGCTGCCCCGCCCATGGCGCTGTCTGCGTGCCCTCGTTGATCCCCGCGGCGCGGTAGGCGACCGCCAGAACCATGCCGCCAAGCGCGCCGATTGCAGCAGCCTCAGATGGCGTGGCAAGTCCGAACAGGATCGCGCCAAGCACGGCCAGGATCAGGAAGAACAGTGGGAAAAACGACGTTGCCAGCATCGTGAACATGCGCGCACGCGACACATCCGGGATATCCTCAGGGCGCGGTTTCGGCGCAAGTTTGGGGTTCAGCAGCACCCGCCCTATGACGTAAACAAGATAAAGCCCGGCTAGCATGAAGCCCGGCAGCAGCGCACCTGCATAAAGCTTGACGACGGAGACGTTCGACGTCGCGGAGTAGACGATCAGCATGATGCTCGGCGGGATCATGATCCCGAGGCAGCCGCCTGCACAGATCACGCCCGAAGCGAAGCTCGTATCATAGCGCGCCTTGAGCATCGCGGGCAGCGCCAGCAGCCCCATGAGTGTGACCACTGCGCCGATAATGCCGGTGGCGGTGGCAAACAGGGCGCAGGTGATGATAGCCGCGACGGCCATTGATCCGGGGATTGCACGCGCCGAAATATTCAGTGTGTAGAATAATCGGTCCACGATGTTCGCGCGCTCGACGATGTATCCCATGAACAGGAACAGTGGTACCGCCGTCAGCACGTCGTTCGCCATGACCGAATAGGTCTGGTTGACGAGCAGATCGAATATCCGGTTGTCGAAGATCGTCTGCATGCGCTCGGGGTCGTAATAGGCGTAATAGCCAAACCCGACACCCATGGCGATGAGGGTGAAAGCGATCGGAAAGCCGAGCATAATGAGGAGAATGAAAATCCCCAGCATCATCACGGCAATTTGAGGATCGGTCATCTGTCGAACTCTCTCTTCACGCTCTCACTGGGCTTTTGCACATCCAGGGCCTCGCTGCCGTGGCGAATGATATCAGCGGTGTCGCCCTCCAAAAGCCGATCCTCCAACTCCTTCACGTCCTCGGTCTGGCGTGGCCACGCGCCCTCGCGCATGCACACGATGCAGCGCGCGACCTGGGCGAGGCCTTGCATGAAGAGCAGGATGCCGGCGGCGACGATAATCAGTTTGAACTGGAAGATCGGCACGTTCGCCGGGCTCATGACGCTGACTTCCAGATATCGCAGTGATCGCTCGGCGTATTTCCAGCCTGCGATGATGAGCGCCGTCACGCCGGGGAAGAAAAACACAATGTAGAGGAACAACTCGACGCCGGCCTGCACCTTTGGCGGCCAGAGCCGGTAGACCACGTCGCCGCGAACATGGCCGTCGCGCGACAGGGTGTAGGCGCCAGCCATCATAAACAGCGCGCCATACATCATGTAAGTGAGGTCGAAGGCCCACGATGTCGGCTGGCGCAACAGGTAGCGCACAAACACCTCGTAGGAGACGGCAAGCGTCATGATGACGATGCACCAGGCGAAGGCCTTGCCGAACCAGGCCGATATGCGGTCGATAAACGTGATGAAGCCGAGCACGTCTGGCCGAACTCCTCAAAATCGAAGGTCAGGGGGCGCGGAGCCGCGTTACGTCGCAAACATCACGAGGCGCGGGCGAGGCTGACCTGTCAAGCGCACCTGCCGGGCAAGGGCAGCGAGCACGCGGCCCGCTGCCCCTGACAGGAAGCGATTTTCGTCTTCGTTTGTTTAGAAGCCCAGCCGACCTGGGAAGTAGTGCTCATAGGCGAGCTTGTAGTCGGCCGAGTTCAGCAGATCGTAATAGGCAACGCGCTCTGCCCACGATTTCTGGCTTTCGACGACGCGGTTGAAGAACTCGTCCTGCGTCAGGTCTTCGAGCACCTGATCCCAAGCCGCCAACTGGTCTTGCATGACACCCGCAGGCGTGCGGTGCACAGTAACGCCGCCTTCGTCCTGCAGCCACTGAAGGTCCGCCGAGTACCGATCCATCGCAGTCGCGTAGTTGGAGGTATTTGCCGCTTCCGCCGCGTACTCGATGATCGCCTGGAGATCGGGGTCAAGGCTATCGAACTTGTCCTTGTTAACCGCTATCTCGAAGAACTCCGCTGCCTGGTGGTACGACCCGAGCATGTAGTGTTTGCGAACGTCATGAGCGCCAAAATCACGGTCGGAACTTGGGTTGTTGAATTCGAAGGCGTCGATCACGCCGCGCTCCAGCGCCGGGACAATTTCACCGCCAGGAAGCTGTGTCACCGACACGCCCATACCCTGCATGATGTCTGTCGCGAGGCCAACCGTGCGGTACTTCAGACCTTTCATCTGATCAGCGGATTCGATCGGCTCGTTGAACCAGCCGAGCGGCTGCGTGGGCATCGGGAAGCAGAAGAAACCAACGAGGTTGAGGCCAAGGACGTCCTGGATCAGTTCGCGATACAACTCCTTGCCGCCGCCCGCGTGGATCCAGGCTAGGACCTGCGCAGCATTTGCGCCGAACACCGGGCCGGTGCCGAACAACGAAGCGGCCTTGTTCTTGCCGTACCAGTAAGCGGTAACGGTGTGGTTCATGTCGAGCACGCCATCAGCCACGGCATCTTGCACCTGAAACGCCTTGACGACGGCCCCGGCTGGCAGCAGGTCGATCTTGATGCGGCCGGCGGACATCGCCTCGACGCGGTCAGCATATTGCTGGGCGAAGCCTTGCCAGATATTCTGCGCGCCCCACGATGTTTGCATCTTGAGGGTGACTGGTGCGCCGAGCGAGATGTTCGGCATCGCCACAGCGCCGGTTACGCCCGCAGTCGCGGCGACAGCGCCCCCTTTCAGGAACTTACGGCGAGAAACAGTCTGGTCGGTCTTGGATTCGGACATTCTTTCCTCCCAGGATTCATGTCATCTGGTTGCGCAGCGCTGGAAATCGCGCTGGTCGGGGCCACATGGCTGCCGCAGGCTTTTACCAACCTGCTAGGCGCACGCCATGGTCTCGGACCGGGCACACCCGCTCCGCGTCGATATACGACCGGATTATTGCCACACGCGCAAGCCCTTATCGACGCAAACAGGCCGAAAGTCGAACACGTTCACGATGCCGCAGCGCAGCAAAACCCACCGTTTCACTTATCGCGTAAAGCCGTTCACGCCATTTTGAGTTAGGTGTCCGGGTTAAAAACCTTATGTGATGCAAGGATCAAACCGAGCCTGGATGGGCCGGCTCAACGATCGAAGGGTAGACGTGTAATGCGCACCGCTCAAAGCTTGGTGAGCCTGTGGTTGGCGAGCGTCTGTCTGTTCGCGGCGATCGCGCTCACCATTAGCCCCGGCACAGCATTCGCGCAGGCAGGTCCCAGCGCGCTGGAGAGGCTTGTTCAGGGCGCATCCACAGCGAGCAGCGCGTCCGAGCGCCCAAAGCGCAAAGTCGAGATCACCCTGCTCTCCGAAACCGGCGCAATTCGCCCCGGCCAGCCGTTCTGGGTGGCGCTGCGTCAGGAAATTACGCCGGGCTGGCATACCTACTGGGAAAACCCCGGCGACTCTGGCGAGCCTGCGCGCATTGATTGGACGCTGCCCGACGGCTTCACCGCCTCCCAGGTGCACTGGCCGCCGCCAAAGGCGATCCCTTACGGCACACTGATGAACTACGGCTATTCCGACGAAGCGATGCTGCTGGTGCGGATAATACCGCCGGATACTCTCAGCGCCGATCAGGTCACTTTGCGCGCGGAGTCGCGTTGGCTGGTCTGCGAAGAGATATGCATTCCCGAGGACGGCGAAGCGGGCATCACGCTGGCCGTGGCAAATGACGGCGCGCCGCTCCCTCCTGGCGATGGCGCGAAGCAGATCGCCGATGCACTGCGCGCCTTGCCCAAAGACGCGCCATGGCCTGTCAGCCTGACGGTTGCACCCGAGAAGCTGGGGCTGAGCATCGAGGACGAAGCCCTGAAGCCCGAAAACATTCGAACACTACGGTTCTTTCCGCGCGAGTGGGGCCATGTCGCCAACGCCGCGCCACAGATGCTCGACTGGGGATCTGAAGGCCCACGTCTCGTGTTGGCGCGCGGCGAGCGCAGGGGCGAGGCGATCGAAACGCTCGACGGTCTGCTGATTGTGAGCGCGGTGGATGGTACGCGGGAGGCATACAGCATCTCGGTGACGCCGGGCGCGCAGGTCGCCGCACTTCCCGCGGCGTCGGGCACCTCGGGGGCCGGCGGCTTGAGTTTGTGGGAAGCGGCAGCTTTCGCCTTTGTCGGCGGGCTGATCCTCAACTTTTTCCCCTGCGTGTTTCCGGTGCTGTCCATGAAGGCGCTGAGCCTCGCGCGCCGCGGTGAGGGCGCGAACGGCCACCGCGCCCACGCGCTGGCCTATCTCGGCGGCGTGATGTTCAGCTTCGCGGTTCTCGCCGCTCTGCTGCTGGGCCTGCGCGCAACCGGCGCGGCGTTCGGCTGGGGCTTCCAGTTTCAATCGCCATGGTTCGTGCTGGTGATGGCGGCGCTGTTCTTTGCGCTGGGCCTGAGCCTGTCAGGCGTCTTCAATTTTGGGGGCGCGCTGATGGGCGTGGGTGATTCGCTGACACGGCGCAGCGGCGCATCCGGCTCGTTCTTCACAGGGGTGCTGGCCAGCGTCGCTGCCACGCCCTGCACCGCCCCGTTCATGGGCGCAGCGCTGGGCTACGCAGTGGCGCAGCCGGCGCTCGAAGCCACGGCGGTGATCATGGTGCTGGGGCTGGGCTTCGCCGTGCCGATGACGCTTCTCAGCTTGTCCGGCGCGTTCGCGCGGCTGTTGCCGAAGCCGGGGCCGTGGATGGAGACGCTCAAGCAGGCGCTGGCCTTCCCGCTTTATGCCACGGTCGTCTGGCTGGTATGGGTGCTGAGCTTGCAAGCCGGCGCGGACGGTGTCCTGGGCGCCGGGGCCGTGCTGATCGCGGTCGGCTTCGCCGCCTGGCTGGTGGGCATGACGCAGGCGGGGCGCACATTCCGCTATGCCTTCGCGGCCGCGGTGGTCGTCGCGACCTTTTCGCTCGCAGGACCGATGATCGACTTCGCGCAGGATGCCCGTCAGGCAGAACCGCGCACGGGAACGTCCAGTGAGGTCGGCGAGCCTTTCTCCGTTGCCCGGCTGGAGGAGCTTCGCGCACAGGGCCGCCCGGTATTCGTGAACTTCACGGCTGCGTGGTGCATCACCTGCAAGGTCAACGAGGAAGTCGCGCTGAATTCCGAAGGCTTCCGCGAGGCGCTGGAGCGCGGCAATACCGCCTATTTGGTTGGCGACTGGACTAACCAGGACGAGGAGGTTTCCCGGATGCTGCGGCAGTTTGACCGCGCTGGGGTGCCGCTCTACCTGCTTTATGCTGGCAACGGCGAGCCGCCAGAGGTGCTGCCGCAAATCCTCACCGAAGGCCTTGTGCTGCGCAAGCTTGCTGCCCTCAGCCGAGTCCAAACCACGCAGCGGTGAGGTCGCCCCGCGCCGGCCGATGCCGCGATTGAAATTTAGTGCCGCCAACAGAGAATAGGACTTTCGAACATGCCAGCCAAACTGTTCAGCTTGTTGACGGGCGTAGCAGCTCTGCTGATCGCAGGCGCTTTCGCCACGACGCTATCCGCCGCGCCGCAAATCGGCCAGC